>JBOGLI010000888.1:0-4647 GCA_050746165.1 Terriglobales bacterium
ACATTGCAGCGCGAGGTGCAGGCGGACGTGCGCAAACTGGAGCCGCAGGCGATCGTCCTCCAGACCACGCTGCGTGCCGCGCTCGATGATTTGGCCGACCGCTTCTGGGTCATCGGAAAGATGCTCCTGATCGTGGCACTCGCGGCGGCCGCGCTCGCGCTTCTCGGCATCTACGGCGTGGTGGGTTATTCGGTCGCGACCCGCACGCGCGAATTAGGAATTCGAGCGGCGCTGGGCGCCTCGCGGGGTAGTCTCATGCAACTTGTCTTCTCGACAGGATTGCGGCCGGTGATTCTGGGATGCGTAATCGGTTTAGTGGCGACCATCGGGTTAGCAACAGGAATCGCCCACGGCTTACGCGCCTCTCCTGTCCACATCACCACTAGCGACCCTCTTCCTTATGCCGCTGTGTGCGTTCTGCTACTAGGTTCGGCTGTGGTCGCGATGTTCGGCCATGCCCGCCGGGCAGCTCGCGTCGAACCGCTCGTCGCTCTGCGTGACGAATAGCCCCACTTGTCTTGTACCTGAAGTAACACTGCGGGGCAGCCGCGAGCGGCCTGTGCCGATGCTACAATCCGGCCTGATTCCGTTCCCATCATGGATCCCGTCCTCGCAGCGGTTGTGTTCGTCTTCGGACTCGCCTTCGGCAGTTTTCTGAACGTCTGCATTCACCGCCTGCCGCGCCGCATCGGGTTGCAGGAAGAACTGCAAAAGGCCCGCATCGCGGCCGCCGCCGACGAGATCACCCGCCTGCAGGGTGAAGTGGATGCTTACAGCATCGTGAGCCCAAAGTCGGCGTGCCCGCACTGCCACGAGCCGATTCGTCCGTACGACAACATTCCGGTCGTGAGCTGGCTCATGTTGCGGGGGCGGTGCCGGCATTGCCACGCGCCCATCTCGCCACGGTACATTTTCGTCGAACTCATCACGGCATTTGCGTTCGTCGCTTCGTACTGGTACGCAACCGGTTCGGCCCGCGGCACGCAGGTGGAACTGGTCACCGCGAAATTTTGCCTGTTTTCGTTTCTGATCATCGGCCTCACCTTCATCGACGCCGAATGGAAATTGCTTCCGGACGCGCTGACGCTCCCCGGCCTGGCGGTGGGACTTGTGTTCAGTTTCTTCGTCCCGGTATTCGACGTCATTTTTCTGTACATAAATTCGCTGCCGCCGGGCGGCTTCCATTGGCCGCTACCCTGGCCAACGAGCGTTCCGGGAATGCTCCGCATCGTGTCATTCTGTGATTCGCTCCTCGGGGCATTGGTGGGGGCAGTGTTCTTCTATCTGGTGTCGCTCGCTTACAAGTACGCGCGCGGCCGCGAAGGAATGGGTCTCGGGGACGTGAAATTGATGGCGATGATCGGCGCATTTCTCGGCTTGCGACTCACGCTGCTCACGATATTCGGCGCTTCGCTCGCGGGCTCGATCTTCGGCATCGCGACATTGCTTGTGGTTTGGGCCCGAAGGACGAAGCGCCGCATGGCGAAGTGCCGCGAGACGAGCGCGGTCGCACGCAAGCGGGCCTGGCGGTCGGCAAGGTTGATCTACGCGAATTTCGGGATCCCTTTCGGCGTGTTTCTAGGCCCGGTGGCGCTGCTCTCGGTATATCTTGGGCGGGCGCTGATTCGCTGGTATGGGGGCCTGTTTTGAAGCTGCTTGCTAACCCGGCGTTTCTCGCTTCGGTGATGCTGTTCATCACCGCAGGGATGGCATTTGCAATTGGCGTGTACCTGATCCGCCGCATGCGCAAAGAACTGCTCGGGACGAATGAAACCGCGCCCCGCGCCGACAGCGCCGCCTTCGCCATGCAGGCCTATAACGCCGTCATCCAGCAGCTCAAGCAAAAGGAGAACGAGCTCCAGAAATTGCGGCAAACGGCGACCGAGCGCGCCAGCGCCAGCGAGAACATCAGCGCGGCGGTGTTGAACCACCTCGCCAGCGGAGTCGTGCTCTTCAATACCAACGGCTTGGTGCAGCAGGCGAACCCATCCGCAAAAAGCTTGCTCGGCTTCGGTACCGCCGCCGGACTCCATGCGCGCGACCTGTTTCGCGGCGCGTCGGCGGTGCGGAGCGAAGCGTCGGAACCGCCGCCCGCGACACTCACTTCTGCCATCGAGATCTGCCTGAAAGAGAACCGCGTCTTCCGCCGCCTGGAGACGGACTACACCACGCCCGCCGGCGAAAGCCGTGTTCTCGGCATCACCATTTCGCCGGTGGCGGGCAATGCCGGAGAACGATTAGGCGCGGCCTGCCTCATCACCGACCTTACGCAGGTGAGCGAACTGTCGCGGCAGTTGCGCATGCGCGAGAGCCTGGCCGCGATGGGCGAAATGAGCGCCGGCATGGCCCACGAATTCAAGAACTCACTGGCCACCATCGCCGGTTACAGCCAGATGCTCGGCGAGGAGAACACGCCGGAAACGATCCGCGAGTTCGCCAATCGTATCCGCAGCGAAACGACGTCGCTTACCCGCACGGTGACCGAATTCCTTAACATCACGCGGCCACAGAAGATGGTCTCGCAGGAAGTCTCAATGGTCCCTCTGCTAAAGTCATGCGCCGCCGATTGCGGCGTGGAGTTGCAGGCTTCGCAGGTCGCGCCTGAACTCACCGTCATTGGTGATCCGGCCGCGCTACGGCAATGCTTCCTCAATCTGCTGCGCAATAGCGCCGAGGCTGGGAACGGTAAGACGGTCCACGTGACCTGCCGCGCCGGACAGGACCGCGGCCGCGCATGGATCGAGCTTGCGGATGACGCCGGCGGCATCGATCCGGCCCTTCTGTCGCGCATCTTTATCCCCTTTGTTTCCGGCAAGGCAAACGGGAATGGCCTGGGGCTCTCGTTGGCCCAGCGCATCGTCTCCGACCACGGCGGAACGATCCTGGCAAGGAACGAAGGTGCAGGGGCGATCTTTACCCTCTCGTTTCCCACGCAAATTTCGGCAAAAACCGGGATAGAATAGGCGGCGAGGAACTCCGGACAGCATCATCCCGCCACCATGGCGCCATTCGTCCGGAGGAGGTATGCAATGAAACGGACCGTGTGTTTGAGCGCGCTCGCGTTGATGATCTTTGCTTGTGGGACAGTTGTCGCCCAGAGCAGCGACCAGGACCTGGTTGCCGCTGCGCGCAAGGCGCGCACGCAGCAGAAGAATGCACCGGCGACAAAGGTGTGGACGAACGAGGATATCGGCAGCGCGCCGGCGCCCGCGGCTGCCGCAGCCGACGCGAAAACCGACATGGCGAAAGATGCCGGGAAGCCGGCTGACGCGGCCAAGGGACCGTCGGCCGAGGACAAGGCGAACGCCGCCGCAGCGATGCAGAAGAAAATCGACGCGCAGAAGGCCGAGATCGCCACGCTCTCGCGCGAGCTTGACCTCGCTGATCGCGAATTCAAGCTCCAGGTCGCCAACTACTACGCCGACGCCGGCAACAGCCTGCGCGATCCCAAGAAGTGGGCCGATGAGCGCGACGCCAAGCAGAAAGAGATCAACGACAAGAAGGCCGCCATCGACACCGCCAAGGCCAAGCTGCAGGACCTTCTCGAACAGGCGCGCAAGGCCGGCCTCAAAGTGAACGAATAGCCTCTTAGGAGGAACAAGGGTCAAGGGACAAACAGGCCCGATTCCCTTGTTCCTTGTCCCTTGTCCCTCTTTGCGAACATGGATTCCATTCTCCTCGTCGAGGACCGCGCTGACGTCCGCCAGATGCTGGTGACGGCGCTGCAGCGCATGGGCTACGAAGTCGCCGCTGCTGCAACGGCTGGCGAGGCGATCGCCCGGCTAGCCCAGCAACGGTTCTCGGCGGTGCTCACCGATTTGCGCCTGCCCTCCGGCTCCGGCATGGACGTGCTGCGCGCCGCGCAGGATTCCGACGCCGCCATGCCGGTGGTGATCATGACCGCCTACGGCTCCATCGCCGACGCGGTCGCGGCCATCCGCGAGGGCGCCTTTGACTTCATCCAGAAACCGGTGGACCTCGACCACCTCAAGCACCTGCTTGCCCGCGCCATCGAACGCCAGCAACTGCTGCGCGAGAACATCGTGCTCAAGGAAGAGTACGCGCAACGCTTCGGCTTTCCGCGGATCGTTGGCGAACATCCTTCGATTCGCACCGCCGCGGCCGAAATGCAGCGGATCGCCTCGACCGACAGCACGGTGCTGCTGCTCGGCGAGAGCGGGACCGGCAAGGAACTGTTTGCCCGCGCCATCCACCAGCTCAGCGCCCGTGCCACGCGTCCGATGCTGGCGCTGAACTGTGCCGCCATTCCCGAGCAACTGCTGGAGAATGAACTCTTCGGCCATGAAAAGGGCGCGTTCACCGGCGCCAACGCGGCGAAGGCGGGCAAGTTCGAACTGGCACACGGCGGCACCATGTTCCTCGACGAGATCGCCGAACTGCCGCTGGGAGCGCAGGGCAAGCTGCTGCGTGTCCTGGAAGAGCACGCACTCGACCGCCGCCATAAACACCAGGAACAGGCCACGCGAGAGGCCAGGCGCCGGCCGGAAGGCGCCGAGCAACGCGAGCATCTCCCCCCAGAACCCGGCCAGCCCCGGCAGCCCGAAGCTGGCCAACGTGGCCAGTGTGAGCAAAGACGCCAAGCGCGGCACGGTGGTCAGCATCCCGCCGCCGATGCGTTCGATGTCC
>JBOGLI010000889.1:0-2190 GCA_050746165.1 Terriglobales bacterium
TTCATGCCCTGCGCAAATCCGATTTTGTCATCCCGAGCGAGGACGCTAGTCCGAGTCGAGGGACCTTTTGTGTTTTTGGAGTGCCCCACACATCGCGCTGGGAGGGTGGCCCCACCCTTCTTCGGATGAAAAGAGAAATTGGGTGCCCCACCCTTGCCCGACGTTGGCTAGGGTGGGTATCCGAAAAATTAAGACCGGCGCAGCGCGAAAACCATCACCGACAAGTTCCGCTTGCCCACCCTACGAAAACCGCGTAGGGTGGGGCACCCACTGTTGGGGTTGTGCACGAAAAAGACGACAGGCAAGGGTGGGGGACCCGGCGCGGCTGCGCGCTTCCGCTCTCAACGGATCTCGGGCGCGATGTGGGCTAATGCCCAGGTGGCGCTTCGACCGTCAGGGGAACCGTAACCGTTCCCATGCGCGCGCTGAGGTCGTCCCGAACGATGAACTTCACGCTGTACACACCCGGCGGCAGGTCGATCACGTTCGTGTACCGAAATCCGCCCTGCATCATCTTCTGCACGCTGGCCGGCTCGAGGTGCGCTTCCACCGTCTGGTTGACGTCGCCGGCGATCGCGTCTTTCTTATCGTGTGCGACTGCCGCCACGTCCAGCTTCATGTGGTTTTGCTCGTCGGTATCGATGGTCAGCGCCTTCGGATCGATCGCGATATTGAATTCCTGGTGCAATTTGCCGTCCTTGAACAGCTTGCGTCTCCATTCCACCGCGATCGGAATTCCGGTGTAATCGATCGGGGAAAGCGAGGCCCACGCGACATCGAGTTTTTGTCGTGCCTCCTCATCGACGGTCTTGCCGAGCGTGTAATACCCGGATCGCGCACGCACCTGCACGCCCTCCGCGTTGACCTTCACCTTGATCTTTCGCCATCCCGGCTTCTTCGCCTTGTCTGCGTAGTAGGAGAGCAGGTAATACTGCTCGGAATCCTCGATCGCTCTGCGGAAGCACGTATCGAGATCGCTGCGGAAAGTGCACACCGTTCCCCCGGTATAGGCGGCAAAGCTTTGCACGAACAAGTTCTGCAGTACGGTGTATCGCGGGGTCGTGGATGACCGGTACTGCGGCGAGGAATACACCGGGTTCGTGGTCTGGCCGAGATCGATGGGATAAATGGCGATGTTTGAGGCGCTCAGTGCATTCCAGGTTTGCTCGCACAATTGCGCCATGTCCATCATGTTGATCGCCCCGGCAGCGGCGGTGCATGGGATGTCTCCGGTCGCCCAGAGCAGCGTCTTGCGGCCAGGTATGCCTTGCACCGCGCGCGCCAGGTTGGCCATCAATTCCATCGTCATCCGCGCCCTGTCCTTTTCCTCGGCGGTGATCGCCTCGCGCAGCGATGCTTTCGGCACGTTCATGAAGCTGGAAAGATCCAGTCCTTCCTTGCTGACGTCGATCGGATTGGAAATCGAGTTAGTGCCCTTGAGTTCTTCTTCCGCCTGAACGTCGGCAAGTCCGACGTGCTCTCCTTCGTTCGTCGAACTCACTTTCTTCAGTGCGGAAGTTAACACGCTGGTATCGGTGGTAAAACTATGGACCACCTTCATCCCACTGCGCCCGAGCACCACCAGCATCGTCGGCTCGTTGGTCTGCACGGACCTCGAGAGGAATTTCACGATATTGCGCCGCGCATTGGCCTGCACCAGCGCGGGCGTGTTCAGCACGTCCAACAGGATGATGTTCAGCCCGATCGGGCCGGCGTCCTCCGTCAACTCGTTGGTGTAAACGCCGGGAGCGGCAGCCACCCGCTTCACCGGTTCCGTCCTCACCTTGATCTCCTCAAACGACGCGATGGGACGCGGATCGCCATTCTCTGAGATGGAGAAGTTGTCTTTGATCAGCCCGGAGACGTGCTTGCCGCCGCGCGTCACCACCACCGGTACTGTCACCAACTCGGTTTGCGCGCGGAACGTCGGCAACTGCGAATTGCTCGCCGTGTTCTGGGCCGAAATGAGGGACGCGAACAGCAGCACCGCTAGGTATAACGACAACGTTCGAAGTATCCGTTGGCTATTCATGATGCCGTGAGGCTAGCGCGATTCGGCATAAAGGTCACGTTAAACGTGTTGGCCGCCCCACCCTTGATTTTTCTTCCTATCAAAAAAGAAATTGGGTGCTGAAGCCGCATTCTCCTGAACGCCTGTTTCGGCGCGGCTGAAGCCGCGCCCCTTCAAAG
>JBOGLI010000890.1:0-2604 GCA_050746165.1 Terriglobales bacterium
CAGTCAACATAGGAGACCGACAAAAAGGCCGCTATATGCCGGAAAGTGTGTTGAGCGTCCCGGACGGCGACCGACACGCGCTGGTCGCGGCCATCCGATCTGCGATGTCGCCAGAGCTCGTGCGCACAGCCGAATATGTGCGTAACCGAGAAATGCAGGGGGCAGGCCTGGTCGTGCCAGCGATGGTCAATGCTATCGTGGATCGTCAGCAGCTGTGGTCTTCGCGCAAGAGCTTTTACGACTTGCCAGAGAATCTACCATCATGACGCAACGAGAGCAGGTTTTGATCATTGCAGAAGCAGGCGTCAACCACAACGGATCCATCGCCACAGCAAAGAAGCTGGTGGATGTTGCCGCAGAGGCGGGTGCCGACGTATGTAAGTTTCAGACATTTGTTCCGGAGAACGTAATCAGTCGGTTTGCGACCAAGGCGGAATATCAGCAGAGGACCACCGGCGCCGAGGAGTCACAGCTCGACATGGTGCGCAAGCTTCACTTGTCGGATGCTGATCACTTTGAGCTCCAGCGGCAGTGCCACGCGCGCAACATCGAATTTCTATCGACAGGCTTCGACCTGGACAGCGTGGATTTTCTTCGCCAGAACTTTGCCCTACGGCGCAACAAGATTCCCTCTGGAGAGATCACCAATCTTCCATTGGTGTTCCGCGTAGCATCCGGCGGGATACCGATCGTACTCTCGACGGGTATGGCTACTCTGGCCGACATCGAAGAGGCACTTGGAGTAATCGCCTTGGGTTATCTGGTGCCAGACGCGCGGCGCCCAACGCGCGCGGACTGGCGTGCTGCGTTTGCATCGGCTAGCGGGCAACGCCTACTGCGAGAGCGGGTCACCCTTCTGCACTGCACTACGGAATATCCGGTGCCGGTGCACGATGTGAACCTGCGCGCGATGCACTCGATGCGCGAGGCCTTTGGTCTGCCAGTGGGGCTATCTGATCACAGCGATGGTATCGCTATGCCTCTCGCGGCTGTGGCCCTCGGTGCTACGGTAATCGAAAAGCACTTCACTCTCGACCGCGGCGCCGAAGGCCCTGATCACGCTGCGTCCTTGGCGCCCGATGAGCTTGCCGCCATGGTGCGGGGCATTCGCGACGTGTCAGCCGCTATGGGTGACGGCCGCAAAGTGCCGGCACCCTCAGAGGTAAAAAACGTGGCGATTGCGCGCAAAAGCCTGGTCGCGCGACGGACCATTCGCGTGGGCGAGGCGTATACAGAAGAGAATCTCACAGCGAAGCGTCCGGGCACCGGCATCGATGCCTCACGTTATTGGGAAATGTTGGGCCGCATCGCGACAAGGGATTATCAGGTCGATGAACTAGTTCGCGAATGAGTTTCAACATTCTATTTTTGAATGTCGGTCGGCGCTGTGAGCTGGTCGAGGCCTTTCGCCGTTCGCTGGAAGCGCGTGGCCCGCATCGAATCGTCGGTACGGACATATCGCCATTCGCGCCCGGGCTACAGGTTGTGGACGAAGCGCTGATTTTGCCTCGCGGGGACCATCCGGATTTCCTACCGGCGCTCAACAGCTTACTACGCCAGCAGCATATAGACTTGGTAATTCCAACGATAGACCCGGACCTGGTGCGTCTGGATAAACACCGTGCTGAGATCGAGGCAGCGGTCCCACGGGCACGGCTTTTGCTTTCGCCTTCTCATGCAATTGCCATCGCCCGCAACAAACGGCTCTCGCGCGATGTATTTATGCAAGCGGGGCTCGGTGTGCCGCGGGATCTGTCTGCCGATCCTGAGCGTGTTTATCCCGTGTTCGTAAAGCCGCCTGACGGCAGCGCATCGGAAGGCGCCGCGATTGTGTACGACGCGGATGACTTGAGTGCACGGCTCGCACGACACCCTTCGCTGATGATCGAAGAGGTGGTTCCGGGCGACGAGATCACGGTAGACGTGTTGTGTGATTTTTCCGGCAAACCGATTTGCGCGGTTCCTCGCCGACGCATCAAGGTGCGCGGTGGTGAAGTAGTTCAAGGTGTCGTCGAATTACGGACTGATCTGGAAGTCGCAGCGAGGACAGCGGCTTTGGCGGTCCGTGCGGCGGGGCCGGTAACTGTGCAGTTCCGTGTCTCCCCGGGGCGAGTGATTGCGATGGAGCTCAATGCCCGGATGGGCGGTGGACTCCCACTCGCGATTGCCGCCGGGGCTGACTGGCCCGGCATGATAGTGGATCTGTGCAACGGCATCGTACCCGCGACGCCACAGCACCTCGAAGACGGACTGGTTATGACCCGTGCTGATCGCTCGTTCTTTCTGACGCAGGCCGAGCTCAAAGCTGTTGTCGCGCGCACGTACAAATCCGGCTAGATAGCGCGTGAGCGTCATGGACTCACCTGCTTGGTTGGGCACGCTGCGTTTTTGGGTGTTCGATCTCGACGACACGTTGTTTCCAGAGAAGTTGTTTGTCATGGGTGGATTTCGTGCCGTGGCAGAGCGCGTGATAAAGGAGCACGGCGTGGATATTAGCGCTGTGCTGGCGCGTAATTTCGAGCGAGGCCTGCGTCATGATGCCTTTCGCGCTGCCGTCGAAGGATTCGGTATTGCAGTCGATGAGCCCTACGCGAAGGAGTTGGT
>JBOGLI010000891.1:0-2061 GCA_050746165.1 Terriglobales bacterium
ATGTCCTCCTGGTCGAGGGCGTAGAAGAAGGGCGAGTAATTCATTAACTCCGTGCCCTCCCAACTGGTCAGCACGACCGGGTACTTGCTCGTGTCCCAAGTGAAACGCAGCGTCGCACTCTCGGAGACATATAGATTGACGTTGCTCTTTAACTCAATCGCGCCGGTGAGGAACTCGTTGGCTGGGACGACGACGCGACCGCCGCCGGCTTTGGAGCACGCGGCAATCGCCTTGCCGATCGCTTCCGTGCAGTCGGTCTTTCCGCCGGCGACTGCACCGAACTTCGTGATTTCGAAGTCACGGTCCGGAAACTTTGGCGGCCGGATACGAGCCAGGATCTTCGGTACTTCAGACCACGGATCCGGATCAGTGGCGGCAGCGAACGCGGGTACGCGTTCCGCGAAAGCGCCGACCGACAGAGCGCCGGCGCCGGCTGCGATTGTTTTCAAGAAATTTCGACGGTCCGACACTCGAGAGTTCATGATGCGCTTGCATCTCACAATACGAAATCAGAAGTGTCACCGTACGGCGAGCCGCGTTGTTCGGTCAATCTAAATACCGTAAAGCCACCGTTTAGCATTCATAAACGGAAATCGCGGTTCTTCACCCATTCAGCAACTTGCTGCAAAACTTCCCCTGGAATCGCGTTCGGCATGTACCGGCTCGAATTTCCGGGCCAAGCGCTGGCGAAGAATGGGTGCAAGCAAGTGGAAATCGGCCAGGAACCCGTCGTGGCCGTGGGACGACTGCAATTCCGTGTAGCAACAGCGCGCTCCCGCCGCCTGGATTCGTTTGCCTAAGGCGCGAACGTCCGCCGGCGGGAACAGCCAATCGGACGTTATGCCGACGAGCAGGACCGAAGCCGTGATTCGCGCCAGCGCCTCCGCCTCCGACGCGTAGCCGCGCGATAGGTCGAAGGTATCCATGAGCTTCGAGATGATGCAGTAGGAGTTCGCATCGAAGCGGGCATTGAACTTTTCGCCTTGATGATCGAGGTACCCGCCGATATCGAAGCGATCCTGCAGCGAGCGATACGGATCTTCGCCATTACGGTTCGGCTTGCGGCCGTAGCGCTCTGCAAATAGTTCCGGCGACTTGTAGGAACACATGGCGATGGCGCGAGCGAGCCCGAGGCCATCCACGGGAGGCGTATCGCCATAGCGGCCGTCGCGCCACTTGGGATCGAGTTGGAGCGCCTGACGCTGCAAATGGTTCAATGCCAGCGCCATCGCGTTCAGTGGCGCAGCCCCGATGGCGATGCATTGCTCAACGCGTTGCGGAAAGTCCACCGCCCACTGCAGGGCTTGCATACCGCCGATGGACGCGCCGACCACGGCTCGCACTCGCGGTAATTGCAGGTGGTCGAGGACGAGCGCCTGCGAGCGCACCACGTCACGAACGCTGACCAGCGGAAATTCCGGCCCATATGGCGCGCCGGTCAGGGGATTGATCGAAGCCGGACCTGTCGACCCATAACACGATCCGAGCATGTTGATCCCGATTACGCAATCGCGTTCGAGATCGAACACACCATCGGGACCGAAAAGTCCGCCCCACCAGTCCGCAACCCGCGCCGACCCCGACAGGGCGTGACAGACAAGGATCACGTTGCTGCCGTCGGGTTCGGGGTCACCGTACACGGCATATCTCACGTTCACCGAGGGCAATGTTGCGCCGCTGTCCAGCGCAAACGGGCGGTTTGAAATACAGGTTCCTTGCAGTACGCGCATCGTTAATCTCCCGCCACCGCGGCCTGGTCTGGTGTTTGCGCGGAGGTGCCCGAAGTCTTTTTGCTTGCGGTGTACAGGGCCTGGTCGAGGTCCTCGATAATGTCGCGAACATCCTCAAGGCCGACCGAAAGCCGAATCAGTTCCGGCGTAACTCCGGCCGCGCGCTGTTCGTCTTCGTTGAGTTGCTGATGGGTGGTCGACGCAGGATGGATCACCAGGGATTTCGCGTCGCCAATGTTGGCGAGAAAGCTGAACAGCTTGAGGCTGTTGATCAGTTTCTTCGCCGCTTCGTATCCTCCGCGAATCCCGAAAGTGAGAATTGAACCAGCGC
>JBOGLI010000892.1:0-17916 GCA_050746165.1 Terriglobales bacterium
GCAATCAGCAGTGAACGAACCATACGGGCAGACAGGATACCGCAATTCAGTATTTCCGAATCGTTCCGCCGGGCGGGACATCTTTTTCAGCGATTCACCAGGAGGACGACCATGAGGATTGCGACAAAGCTTGGCTGCCTGGCCGCGGCTATTTGCGTCACCATGTCGGCAAGCGCGCAGGACTGGGCCAAGGCGCAGTTGGAGAAATCGCCCCGGCACGGGGAGTGGGTCACGATCAAGAACGGCTCGCGAAACGTGCGGGCGTTCGTGAGCTATCCGGAATCGAGCGGCAAGACTCCCGTGGTCGTGGTGATCCACGAGATTTTCGGCATGACCGACTGGGTACGCCTGACCACGGACGAGATCGCCGCCGCGGGCTACATCGCCGTGGCGCCGGACCTGCTGTCCGGCATGGGGCCAAACGGCGGAGACTCGAGCGCTTATCCCAGCATCGATGACGCACGTGGCGCAGTCGGCAAGCTGCCGCCGGACCAGGTGATGTCAGACCTGAATGCCGCCGCCGATTACGGCAAGAAGCTGCCGGCGTCGAATGGAAAGCTCGCGGTGGTTGGATTCTGTTGGGGAGGCGGGCAGTCGTTCCGCTTCGCGACGAACCGCAAAGACCTGAGTGCCGCGTTCGTCTTCTATGGACCGCCGCCGGAGCAAGGGATCAATAACATCCAGGCGCCGGTGTACGGGTATTACGGCGGAAATGACGAGCGCATCGATGCAACGATTCCGAAGGCGGAAGAAGAGATGAAGGCGGCGGGCAAGACGTACAAGCCGGTCGTGTACGAAGGCGCCGGCCACGGTTTCATGCGGGCGGGTGAAGCGCCGGATGCGAGCGAGGCGAACAAGAAGGCGCGCGATCAGGCATGGGTCCGGCTGAAGGAGTTGCTGAAGGGCCTGTAGCAGAAACCCTGCTTTACAATTCCACCCCCAAAAACCGCTCTGGGCAATGGTTTTCAGCCCAGAGTGGCTTTTACGTTGTATCGGAATCTTTACAATCTTGTACCAAACGTCACGTGCCCTCCGTGGAACGACTCATCTAAACATGTAACGAATCGGCCGCGCTGCGGTGACCAAAAAAGCGGGCGGCGGAGGGAAGGCATATGAAACGACAGAAAGCAGTTCTCGCAGTGGTACTAGGGTTGGCGTTGGGCGGAACGGCACTCGCCCAGGAGCAGCATGAGGACCGCGACCGGGATTCGGACCGCGGCCGTGTCGTGCAGCAGGACCGGCGCGATCAGAACCGCCGAGCCGAGCAGCAGCGCGAGGCACAGCGGAACCGGCAGATCCAGAATGAGCGCAACCGCAACGCCAACACATGGCAATGGCGGCAACAGCAGGAGAATGCGGGACAGTGGCGACAGCAGGACCGCGACCGTGACGACGATCGCCAAGGTGGTAACCGGGCCTATCCGAACGGAACGTACTACCCGAACGGTCAGTATCCGACCGGGAGCTACTATCCCAACGGGCGCTATCCGAACGGAGCGTACCCGAACGGCCGGTATCCGGCGGGAACGTACGGAAACGGAACGTACGGGATGTACGGCAACCAGAACTCGGCATTGGGACAGGCGCAGCAGATCGGCTACACGGACGGCGTCAATGATGCTCGCACCGATATGGCGGCAGGCCGCGCGTACCAGCCGAGCCGCGACGCAAACTACAGACACGCGAATCGTGGCTGGAACCGGAACATGATCGATGCTAACAGCTATGCCCAGGCCTATCGCCAGGCGTACCTGCAGGGGTACCAGCAGGCGTACGGTCAGGGCGGCAGCGGCTGGCCTTACTAACCGTTTTTGCGCGCAAGCAGACCCCGCTCCACATCTCTGGAGCGGGGTCTTCACTTATAAACCTCCTGCGATAATGGACGGATGCGAGCTTTTGCAATATTCCTCCTGGTGATCTCCGCTCTTTGCACACAGGCGCAGGAAATCACGGTCGCCGCTGCCGCCGATTTGCAGTTCGCGTTGAACGACATTGCCCTGCGATACGAAGCGAAAACCGGACAGCAGGTGAAACTAACGTTTGGCTCGTCGGGAAATCTGTTTGCCGCCATTCAGAACGGCGCGCCATATGATGTCTTTTTCTCCGCCGACACGGAGTATGCAAAGAAGCTGGCTGCATCCGGGATTGCGGTTCCCGACACACTGTATGAATACGCAGTGGGACGACTCGTGCTCTGGGTTCCGCAATCCTCGAGCCTGGATGTTCAACGCGGCATGGCCTTGCTGGCCGACGCAGCGGTGCACAAGATCGCCATCGCGAATCCGCATCACGCTCCCTATGGTCACGCGGCCGAAGAGGCATTGAAGTCAGCGGGCGTGTACGACGCAGTCGAGGGGAAGCTCGTCCTCGGCGAGAATATTTCGCAGACGGCGCAATTTGCTCGATCTGGCAATGCAGACGTGGGCCTGGTGTCTTTGTCTCTGGTCATCGCGCCGCCGGGCAAGGAGGCATCCATGCCCGGCAAATACTGGATTATTCCTCAAAACCTGTATTCCCCCTTGCGCCAGGCGGCCGTAGTAATAAAGGGGAAGAATGAAAAGGCCGCGAGTCAATTCCTCGATTTTGTGAAGTCCGGTGAGGGACGCGGAATCCTGAAGGAGTATGGGTTTGAGGCGGCGCAAAGCCGCCCTGATTGAGCAACTGAGAAGCTCGTTTACGGCAGGCGGAGCCACGGCGTCATACAATGTCAATGTAGATCTGGAGGTGCAATGCGGGCATTGGTGACGGGAGGTGCGGGGTTTCTCGGATCGCATCTCTGCGAGTTCCTTCTCCAACAAGGCTGGTCGGTGATTTGCCTGGACAACGAGGCCACGGGTTCAGCTGTCAATGTCTCCGCCTTCATTTCCAACGAGCGCTTCGAATACCGCAAGCAGGACGTCACGGTTGCCTACGACGTGGACGGCGAGCTCGACTACGTCCTACATTTTGCCTCGCCCGCCAGTCCGCCCGATTACTACAAGCTGCCCATCGAGACCATGCTGGTAGGGTCGTCCGGTACCTATCACGCGCTGCAACTCGCGGAAAGAAAGAAAGCGAAGTTCCTGCTGGCTTCTACATCGGAATGTTATGGCGATCCCGAAGTCAGTCCGCAGCCGGAAACGTATTGGGGGCGGGTTAACTCGATTGGCCCGCGCTCGGTCTATGACGAGGCCAAGCGCTACGCGGAGGCTCTGACCATGGCCTTCCATCGCGCGCGCGGCGTGGATACGCGGATTGTGCGCATCTTCAACACCTATGGTCCGCGCATGCGGCTGAATGATGGCCGTGCGCTGCCGAATTTTCTCTACCAGGCGCTTACCGGAACGCCGATCACGGTGTATGGAGATGGATCGCAGACGCGCAGCTTCTGCTATGTGTCCGACCTGATCGAAGGAATCTGGCGCCTGATGCAGTCGAACGAGCACTTCCCCGTCAATGTCGGCAACCCGCAGGAGATCACCATCCTGGAGTTCGCTGAACGGATCAAGTCGCTGGTGGGAAGTTCGGTCCCCATTATTTTCGAACCGCTGCCGGAGGACGATCCGAAGCAGCGCCGGCCCGACATCAGCAAAGCGCGCAAGTTGCTCGGATGGGAACCGAAGGTCGAATTGAAAGAGGGATTGGACGCGACGCTTGCGTACTTCCGCCAGGCGCTGCCCCAACCAGCGGGGACGTCGGCCTGAGTCGCGGGTCCTTAACGGGCTAGCCGCGCAGCGCGGCCCCGCTCCGGCAGGACGTAAACTCCCCGCATGGCCGACCACCGGATCGACACCATATCGAGCAGCATCTGGTATCCGTCCCGGAATGGATGAATGCGCGTACCGGTGTCGTGTCCCCAACGTACTGGGACTTCCTCAACCCGCAATCCGGAACGCCTGGCGAGGTACAGAATCTCCGGGTCGAAACCCCAGCCCTCGATCGTTTGTGCTGGGAAAACGACATGCGCCGCATTGCGCGTGAACGCCTTGAATCCGCACTGGGTATCGCGGAACTGCATGCCCAGTAGTCCGCGCATCACAACGTTGTAAACACGCCCGAGCACCTGGCGAAGAACCGACTGGCGTTGCGTCTGCAGCGAGGGATCGAGCCAGCGGGAGCCGATGGCAACGTCGGCGCCGCGCTGCAGGGCCGCAACCAGCTTTGGCGCTTCCGTGATGGGCGCCGAGAGATCCGCGTCGGTAAACAGAAGGATATCGCCCGACGCGTTCAACATGCCATTGCGGACGGCGAAACCCTTGCCGCGATTTCCGGGGTTCTCAACCAGCTTGAGGCTTGAATTCGAACGTGCGTACTGGCGAACGATGTCAGCGGTTGCATCGGTGGACCCGTCGTTGACGACGACAATCTCCGCCTTGCAATGCTGTTGCTGGAGGAATGCGATCACCTGGTCTAAAGTTTTAGCCAGGCGGAGCTCCTCGTTAAAGGCCGGTATTACGATGCTGTACGTCGGACCCATACAATACGCTCCATTTTACCGGGGTCCGGAATGGCTGTGGGAATTTTCGGCAGGGGAGGCGGAATGCGCCTTTGCTAGACTGGACTGTGAGGATTAGCCGCCGGAAATTCTTGAGAAACTCACTGGCCGCAGCCGTGGGTGCCGCAGTTCCCCTCGCCGCCTATTCGCAATTCATCGAACCGCATGAGCTCACCATCGGACGGCTCGAGTTGCCCATTGTGGGCCTCCCGGAGGCCTTCGACGGCTTTCGCATTGCCCAGCTCAGCGACTTTCATTACCTGCCGTATACGCGCAGGAGCGAAATCGAGAAAGCAGTCCAGAAGACGAATTCCCTGTCGCCGGACCTGACGGTGCTGACTGGTGATTTCATCACTTCCGACGAGGATATATCGGTTTTGAACGCTAGTTCGCCCGTGTACTCACACATGGGCGTGTGCGCTGAACTGGTTTCGCATCTTCGAGCGGCTCACGGCGTCATCGCCTGTCCCGGCAATCACGATACCTCGATCGGCATTCCATACGTTCGTGGCGCGCTCGGCGACTTCGGCATTCCCCTGCTGGTAAATGAAAGTCGTGCCGTGGAGCGCGACGGAGGCCGTATTTGGATTGCGGGCGTGGATGACGCAATCTACGGCAAGGCGGACTTCGGGCGCGCGTTGGCGAAAATACCTGCCGGTGAAACCGTGATCCTGCTGGCGCATGAGCCCGACCTCGCGGACGAGGCCAGCCGCCATCCCATCGCGCTTCAATTGTCCGGCCACTCACATGGCGGGCAGATACGGCTGCCGATCATCGGCTGTCCCTACCTTCCGCCGCTGGCAGAGAAATACCCGTATGGCTACTATCGCATCGGCAAGATGCACCTATATACGAACCGCGGCATCGGGGAAATCCTGCTTCCCTATCGGTTCAACGCGCCGCCCGAGATCACCCTCGTCACGCTCCGCCAAGCACGGTAGGTACCTGCCGATCAATCCCCGTGGGGACACGATGGGTCTGATGTCCCCACTGCGCGTGTGGAATTTCGCGTATCAAGGCGGTGATCAAAGCCGGCTTACTGGAGGAGTGCTCAACCGGCTGAAGCGCCGGCCGCGGCTCGGTACCACTGCACTGTGCGCCGCAGACCGTCTTCGAATGTTACGGACGGCTGATAGCCGAACTGCTTCTTCGCAAGTGAGATATCGGCGAGGGAATGCTTGATATCCCCTGCGCGTTCAGCTTCGTAAGCAGGGAAGCCCTCGTAGCCGGTGAGTTTCTGTAGCACCTTGTACACCTGGTTCAGCGAAATGCGCGAAGCGGTGGCCGCATTGAATGCCTTTCCGGCAACTTGGGATGCGGGCGCCTGACAGGCGAGCAGGTTGGCCTCGACCACGTTGTCGATGAAAGTAAAATCGCGGCTCTGCTCGCCGTCTCCGTAGATGGTCGGCTGCTCCCCCTTCAGCATGGCGCGAAAGAACTTGGCAAGAACGCCGGAGTACATAGAGGTAGGGTCCTGCCGCGGGCCAAATACATTGAAATACCGCAACGAGACAGTCTCCAGTCCGTAAACGCGGTAGAACGACGTCATGTAGTACTCGCCGGTCAATTTTGCGACGGCGTAGGGCGAGATAGGATTGGGCAGCATGCCCTCGTGCTTCGGCAGGGTGGGAGTGTCACCGTACAGAGCAGAGGACGACGCGTACATGATGCGGCGAACGCGTTCATCCCGGGCCGCCACCAACAATTGAAGCGTACCGTCGACGCAAGCGTGGTTTGTCTCGACGGGGTCCTTCACGGAGCGCGGCACGGATGGGATCGCCGCCTCGTGGAGAATGAAATCGACATCGCGGCACGCCGCCCGGCTCGCCTGCGCGTCATTGAGATCGCCCTCGATGATCTCGGCTTTGCCATCCAGACAGGCTAAGTTCTCTCGTTTGCCGGTGCTGAAGTTATCGATGCCGCGCACGCGCTCGCCGCGGGCAAGAAGCGCCTCGGCGAGGTTGGAACCGATGAACCCGGCGATACCGGTGACGAGATACAGCGCCATGAAATTGGTTTCTGCTTAGCAGTGGACGATCTTGGGCGAATCGATGTCCTTGGTCGCGTGCCGCGTATCCACCACTAGCTTGGCTTCGCTGACAATCTGCTTGTAATCGTAGTCGGAGTGATCGGTGACGATCAAAACGCAATCGTACTGATCAAGTTTCTCCAGCGGCGTGCTGTCCATGTTCAGGTTGTAATGCCGGCCATGGCCGACGCGCGGGACATAGGGATCGTTGTAGCGAACGTCGGCGCCCTGCTTCTGCAGCAGCTCGATGATGGTGAGCGACGGCGATTCGCGCAGATCGTCGATGTCTTTCTTGTAGGCCACGCCCAATACCAGCACCTTGGCCCCGTTCAGCGACTTCTTGTGCTGGTTGAGGGCATCGGCGACGGACGCCACCACGTGATACGGCATGTGTGTGTTGATGTCGCCCGCGAGCTCAATGAAACGGGTCTGAAAGTCGTATTCGTGGGCCTTCCAGGAAAGGTAGTACGGATCGACGGGGATGCAGTGTCCGCCAAGGCCCGGCCCCGGATAAAACGCATGGAAGCCGAAGGGCTTAGTCTTGGCGGCTTCAATGACTTCCCAGATGTCGATGCCCATGCGCAAACAGAGCAGCTTCAGCTCGTTCACCATGGCGATATTCACGCAGCGGTAGATGTTTTCCAGCAGCTTGGTCATCTCCGCCGCCGCTGGCGTCGAGACCCTCACTGTTCGGCGGAAGATGCTGCCGTAGACTGCGCAGGCCAGATCGCTGGCCACCGGATCGACGCCGCCGATGACCTTCGGGATGTCGTGCCGCTCGATGTCGGTACGGCCGGGATCTTCCCGCTCGGGAGAAAACGCGACGTAGAACACGTCGGAAGCGGTGCTGCCGGCACGCGACGCCTTCAGCCCATGCTTATTTCCCTGCTCGAGGATGGGCACGAGAACTTCCTCGGTGGTGCCGGGATAGGTGGTGCTCTCCAGGATGATCAACTGCCCGGGCCGAAGATGCGGGGCGATGTTCTTCGCTGTGCCCGTGATGTAGCTCATGTCCGGCTGGCGGTACTCGTCGAGCGGCGTGGGCACGCAGATGATCACCGCGTCCATCTCGGCAATCCGGGAGAAGTCCGCCGTCGGCGTAAAGCCCTGCGCGCGAGCGGCCTGGACGTCCTTGGCCTCGATGCGCACGATGTAGGAATTGCCCGCATTGAGCGCGTCCACTTTACGCTGGTCGATGTCGAAGCCGGTGACCGCAAACTTCTGCTGGCTAAATAAAAGCGTCAGTGGCAATCCGACGTAGCCGAGTCCGATCACTCCGATTTTTGCGGTGCGGGCCTGTACCTTGGAGATGGTTGCTTCGGGAGTGCACATTACGGCCGGGCGGAAGGCGGTGGACACTGGAATGGCTCCGGATGTAAGGAAAAGTGCGTTGCTTCGGCACATTATAGCAATGTTTTAGCTACTGCAGACAGGCGTACCCCCAGGTACGAGACATTGAACTTTGCTGCCGTTCGGTTCGCACAGCCATGACCGTGTAATATGCACCCATTCCAATGCCGAGGAGCAATTGATGAAGTGCATGCGCGCTCTATCGCTTTCCGTGTTCATCGCGTGCGCTATAGCGCTCGCCGCCGCGCAGTCGCCGGCCACCTACCCTCAGCTTCCGAGCGAAACGCCGCAAGCGCTCCGGCCAGTCACAACGAACTTCGAGTACGAAATGCGGGATGTAATGATCCCGATGCGCGATGGCGTCCGGCTGCATGCAGTGATCGTCGTGCCCAAGGGCGCCAAGAACGCGCCGATTCTGCTGACACGCACGCCATATAGCGCAACCGCGCAGACATCGCACAGTGCCAGCTCCCATCTGGGGCCAATCCTGTGGGGGTACGACAATCCGATGGAGGTCATCGTAGGCGGCGGATACATCCGAGTGGTCGAAGACATTCGCGGCAAGTACGGTTCCGAAGGGGATTACGTCATGAACCGTCCTCCGCGCGGTCCCCTGAACCCGACGCCGGTGGACGAATCCACCGACACCTACGACACGATCGACTGGCTCATCAAGAACATTCCTGAGAGCAATCAGAAAGTTGGGATCCTCGGCATTTCCTACGATGGATGGACGACGTTGATGGCGCTCATCCATCCCCATCCGGCGCTGAAGGTGGCCGTTCCGATGAACCCAATGGTCGATGGCTGGATGGGCGACGACTGGTGTCATAACGGCGCATTCCGCGAGCAGAACATGCCGTACATCTACGAGCAGGAGGCTACGCGCTCCAACGATGCGCACTGGTGGACAGAATATTTCGACGACTACTACACGTACATGAACGCCGTCTCCGCTGGCGAACTCGGCCGCCAGCGTGGGCTTGAGCAGGTCGGGTTCTGGCGCAAGATCCTCGAACATCCGGACTATGACTCGTGGTGGCAGGACCAGGCCGTGGACAAGCTCCTGGCCAAAGAGCCGCTGACTGTGCCGACGATGCTGGTAGACAGTTTGTGGGACCAGGAAGATATTTACGGAGCACTGGCCGTGTACAAGGAGGTCGAGCCGAAAGATACGGCGAACGACAAGTTGTTCCTGGTCATGGGACCGTGGCATCACTGGCAGGAGATCGGCGATGGCAGCACATTGGGAGCGCTCCAGTTCAACAGCGACACTGGCCTGTACTTCCGCGAGCACATCCTTCGCCCATTCCTCGACCATTATCTGAAGGACGACGCGCCCAAAATGGACGTGGCGCCGGTCACAGCATTCATCACTGGTTCGAATTCCTGGGAACGGCTCAATTCGTGGCCGTCGGGCTGTCCGACAGGTTGCGCGGTGCAATCGAAGCCTTTGTATCTGGAAGCGGGCTTGAAAGTCGCCTTTACTGCTCCGAAGCCAGGAGAGGTGGCATTTGATGAATACGTCTCGGACCCGGCGAAACCGGTTCCCTTCCGGGCGCGGCCAAGCCAGCCGATCGGCTATGTGCTCCCGCTGACATGGCCGGAATGGCTAGTCGATGATCAACGCGAATCGTCTGGACGCCCCGATGTGCTGTCGTTCACTTCCGACGTGCTCACGCAGCCGGTCAGGATCGCCGGACAGCCGGTGGTGCATCTCACGGCGTCCACTTCGGGTACCGATTCAGACTGGGTCGTCAAATTAATCGACGTGTATCCCGACGAAGTGGCGAGTGAGCCGCCGATGGGTTGGTACCAGTTGATGGTCTCGGCCGATATCTTCCGCGGACGATACCGCGAGAGCTACGAATCGGCGAAGCCGATTGAAGCGAACACGCCGCTTCCCTATCGATGGAGACTACCGACTGCGAATCACGTGTTCCTCCCCGGCCACCGCATCATGGTCCAGGTGCAGTCGAGCTGGTTTCCCTTGTACGACCGGAATCCGCAGACATTCGTCCCCAATATCTTCTGGGCGAAGCCGGGCGATTACCGCAAAGCGGTGCAACGCATCTACCATGCGCCCGGACAAGAGAGCTACGTGGAGTTGCCGGTGGTCGGCGGACCGTGAAAATACTGCGGTATAATCAAAGGATTCGGCAGCCCCGAAAATCGCGCTAGTACGGCTGAGACCAGAGTCGGGGCTGCGTAATCCGAGATGTCCACCGATGAAATCGTGGTTCGCGGGGCCCGCGTCCACAACCTTAAGAATATCGACTTCGAGATTCCGCACAATTCGCTGACGGTGGTCACGGGAGTGTCGGGATCGGGCAAGTCGTCGCTCGCCTTCGACACCATTTATGCCGAGGGGCAGCGCCGCTACGTGGAATCTCTGTCGGCGTACGCGCGACAGTTCCTGGAGCGTATCGAGAAGCCGGATGCGGACGTGATCGACGGCATCGCGCCGGCCGTCGCGATCAAGCAGAAGAACACCACCCGCAATCCAAGATCGACGGTCGCCACCGCAACCGAGATTTACGACTATCTTCGCCTGCTGTTCGCGCGCGTGGGCCGGACGTACTGCATGCAGTGCGGCGCGGAGGTGAAGCGAGATTCGGTGGACGAAGTCGCCGCCGCGATCCTGGCCCTGGGCGAAGGTACGCGCCTGAACGTGCTCTTCCCGGTGCGGCCGCCGGAAGGTACGACGATCGAGGAATCGGAGAAGCCACGCGGCCGCGCCAAGAAGCGGAAAGAGGCACCCGCTCCCGCGACGCTCGATACGTCGGACCTCGTTAAGGCAACACTCTTTGACCTGCGGAAAAAAGGATTCCAGCGGCTGTTCCAGGACGGACGGATCTTTGAGTTCGCCACGCCGGAAGTGCTCATTGACCTGAATCTGAAGGAGCCGATCTGGGTCCTGGCCGACCGCATCGTGGTTTCGCCCGAGGTGCGCGCTCGCATCGTGGACGCCGTCGAGACCGGCTATCGTGAATCGGGCGAGGTGGTGTTCGAGATTGTGCCCAGGCCTGTAGAAAATCCCACCGCAGAGGACGCAGGGGAACGCAGGGGAAATCCGCAGCGACTGCGGTTCAACCAGCGCTTTGAATGCAAGGCGTGCGGAATACGGTACGAGGCTCCGGAGCCGCGCCTGTTCTCGTTCAACAACCCGTTCGGCGCTTGCCCGCGCTGCCAGGGGTTCGGCAACACCATCGATTTCGATATCGACCTCGTGATTCCCGATAAGAGCAAGACGCTGGCCGAAGGCGCAGTCGAGCCTTGGACGAAGCCAAAGTACAAACCGCTCTACATCGAACTGAAGCGCTACGCGAAGTCGGCCGGGATCCCCCTCGACGTGCCCTGGCACGAATTGGAACAAGAGCAGCGGCGGGCGATCATCGACGGCGACGGAAAGTTCTGGGGCGTCCGCGGATTTTTCAATCACCTGGAGCGGAAGAAATACAAACTGCACGTCCGAGTGTTCCTGAGCCGGTATCGGGGCTATTCCACCTGCGGTATGTGCGGCGGGGCGCGCCTGAGGCCGGAGGCGCGACACGTAAAGGTCGCAGGCAAGGACATCTGCGCCGTATGCGCCATGACGGTGGAGGAGGCAGCAGAATTCTTCGAGTCGCTCACACTGACCGAAGCAGAGGCGGAGGTCGCCGATAGGCTGCTGGTTGAAATTCGCGACCGACTGCGCTTCCTGAACGACGTCGGACTCGAATACCTGACCATGGATCGGCTTGCGTCCACACTCTCCGGCGGCGAGGCCCAGAGAATCCAGTTGGCGACTTCGCTCGGTTCACGCCTGGTGGGAACGCTCTATGTGCTGGATGAGCCATCGATCGGTCTGCACTCGCGCGATACGGAACGACTGATGAAGATCCTGCGCGACCTGCGCGACTTGGGGAACACCATTCTGGTCGTCGAACACGATCCGGAGATCATGCGCTCTGCGGACCGCATTCTGGATTTGGGCCCGGGAGCGGGAGAGCATGGCGGACGCGTGGTCGCCGCCGGGACCTACGACGAGATTCGCCACACTCCAACCTCGTTGACCGGCCGCTACCTCAACGATGAACTTCATATCCAGGTTCCACAAACCAGGCGGCAGCCGGGCCAACTTAAAGTAATACTTCAAGGTGCGCGGGCGCACAACCTGAAAGGATTTGACTTAGCGATTCCGCTTGGAATGATCGTCGCGGTGACGGGGGTGTCGGGATCCGGCAAATCTACGCTGGTGCACGACGTCCTGTATCACGCCCTCACGCAGGCGAAAAAAACTGATTATGAAGTGCCGGTAAATACGGAAGCGCCCGGACGGGGATCCGGCGGCTATAAATCGATCAAGGGCGCCGAGTGGATCGACGACGTCATCCTGGTGGACCAATCGCCCATCGGCAGGACACCGCGGTCCAATCCGGTCACCTACATCAAGGCATTTGACGGCATCCGCGAATTGTTTGCTTCCCTTCCCGAGGCGCAAAAGCGCGGTTTCACGGCGGGACATTTCTCCTTCAACATTCCGGGGGGACGGTGCGAGACCTGCCAGGGCGATGGGACCGTTACGGTCGAGATGCAGTTCCTCGCCGACGTGGAGCTGGTCTGCGAAGAATGCAAGGGCAGCCGCTTCAAGGCCGAGGTGCTGGAGGTCCGTTACAAGGGCAAGAATATTTTCGAAGTGCTGAACCTGACCGTGCGGGAGGCGCTGCAGTTCTTCCGCGAGGCGCCGAAGATCACGGAAAAGCTGCGCGTGCTGGATGAAGTTGGATTGGGATACCTGCGCCTGGGACAGTCGGCAACCACGCTTTCGGGTGGCGAAGCGCAGCGCATCAAGCTGGCGGCGCACCTGCAACCACGAGCGCGCGACTTCACTCCCAAGGATGAAGAGTCGAAGCGGCGCCGTCCGCGTGTGCTGTACATCTTCGACGAGCCGACCACGGGGTTGCACTTCGATGACGTCAGTAAACTGCTCGCCGCATTCCGCAGATTGATTGATGCAGGCGGGTCGATCCTGGTGATCGAGCACAATCTGGATGTAATCAAGACGGCGGATTGGGTAATCGACCTGGGACCGGAGGGCGGCGAGCGCGGCGGCTATGTAGTAGCCGTCGGTCCCCCGGAGGCGATCGCAGCTAACCCGGAGTCGTATACCGGCAAATGGCTGGCACGCATCTTACCCGTAAACGGCCACTCTGAATCGAATGGCTCTGCGGATCGCGAAGAAGAAGTTCCCGCAGATGACGTAAAGAGCCGCAAAGCAAGGACGCCGGGCAAAACAAAACGCGCGGCAGCGGGTTCGCGTAAGAAGAATGGGACGAGCGGCACATAGGTTTTTTGTGGCGATCGCGGTGACAGCAGGTCTTGCCGCGTGGGCACAGGCGCCGTCCGCCCCCGTGCCGCAGACCTCGCACCAGGGACCGCGCAGCGGCGTCACCGTACGGAAGATTCCCGCCCCCACCGGGCCGCAAGACATGGCCGCAACCGAGGCTTACCAGGCGGAAGCGGCCATGGATAAGCGTGACTATGCCACCGGCGAGAAACTCCTGCACCAAGCGGTTACACACGATCCAAAGAGCTACCGGGCGTGGTTCGATTTCGGCATGCTGTATTCGCAGACCGGTCGCCCGGCCGATGCGATCACCTCCTATCAAAAAGCGATCGCCGACAATCCCAAACTTTTCGAGGCGAACTTCAACCTGGGTATTCTGCTGGCACGCGCCGGCGATCCTGCGGCAGAAACCTATCTACGCGCGGCCACGCAGCTCACCCCGACCATGGGAAAACGTGAGGACTCGGAGTGGCGGGCGTGGATGACGCTCGGGCAGTTCCTGCGCACGACCAAACCGGCAGAGGCGGTCGATGCCTTTCAGCATGCGGCCGCGCTCAAGCCGAAGGATGCCGAACCGCACGTGCTGGCCGCCCAGAGCGCAGAAAAGGCCGGCGATATGCAGACGGCCGCGAAGGAATATGAGGCGGCGCAGCAGCTCGATCCCAACAACGCCGATGCCGCCGCCGGGACTGCCAACGTGCTGGTGGCGGCTGGGAAACTCGACGAGGCTGAGGCCGCCATCCGTAAGTACATCACGGTAGTGCAAGGCGAACCTGACAAATCCAATCTCGCCAAGGCGCACGTAGAGCTGGGCCGTGTGCTGATGAAGCTGCACCGTCGTGACGAAGCCATTGCGGAATTCGAAGAAGCGAAGAAACTCGGCGCTGGTGAAGCCCCCGCCGCGCAAGAGCTGGCATGGATGTACTTGCAGGACAAACAGTACGACAAGGCCGAAAGCGCATTCCGGCAACTTCTGCAAGCGTCTCCGAAGGACGCCGACCTGCACGCCGGACTGGGCGAAGCGCTCATTCCGCAAAAGAAATTCGGGGAGGCGCAGCAGGAGCTGCTGGCCGCGGTTCAGCTCAAGCCGGACCAGGCCGACGCCTATAGCGATCTGGCGTTCGCGGCATCGGAAAACAAAAACTACGTCCTTACCGTGAGGGCATTGGATGCCCGCGCAAAATATGCGAAAGAGAGCGCTGGGACCATGTTCCTGCGCGCCACTGCGCTCGACCACCTGGGAGACAAGCAGAACGCGGCGGCAAGCTATCGCGAGTTCCTGAGACTGTCGGATGGCAAGTTTCCCGACCAGGAATGGCAGGCGAGACATCGGCTAGTGGCTATCCAGCCGGAAAAGAAGTGAAACCAAAAAGACATCTGGTGATCAGTTCATCTGGTGATTGCATAGGGGCAGCGTATAGCAGAATGGAAACGCAGGTCAGAATCCGGGCGATTTGGATGATAGCGGCGCTCGTCGCACTGACGGCGATGACGGCGCTTGCGGTCGACAAAAAAGGGACGGTTGAAGAGCTGAAACAACGCCTGGAGAATACGACCAAAGCGAAGGACCGCGTCGAACTGGCGATGGCGATCGTGGAGCGGCAATTCGACTCGGCCGACCAGGCCTACGGCGCCGGAAAAACTGACGATGGACAAAAGGAAATCGCCGACGTGGAAAAATACGGCGTGCTGGCGGCCAACGAATCCTCGAAAAGCGGTCAGCGGATGAAGCAGACCGAAATCGCATTGCGCAAGGTGGAGGACCGGCTGGATAACCTGGCGCGCTCGGTCGATATCGACTCTCGACCGCCAGTCCGCGATACGCTCAACCAGATCGATAAGGCCCGGTCCGCGCTTCTGCTGCACATGTTTAAATGATATGAAAAAGACATTCGTGCTGATCCCGATCCTGCTCCTATTCGGCTCCGCGAGCTTTGCAGTACCGGTGCCCGCGCCCGGGGACAATCGAATTTCGACGAGCGCCAACGGCCAGCAGCGAGATCCACTGACGGACACCGAGTCGGACCAGATCCGCGAACTGGCGGACCAGCCCGACAAGCGCATCGAGCTCTTCCTCAAATTCATCGGCGCCCGCTTCGATACGATTGATCAGATGCAAGGCGACGCGCGGCTGGCCGCTGGGCGGGGCCAGAAGACGCACGACCTGCTGCAGGACATTACTTCGCTGGTCGATGAACTTGACGACAACGTGGACGACTACGTTGACAAGAAAGAGGACGTTCGCAAATCGTTGAAGAAGGTGATCGAGGCGGACACGAGCTACCAGCTGAAATTGCGCACCCTCAAAGACCGTAACCAGTCGTCGAAGGAGTTTGGCGATTACAACTTCGTCCTGCAGGACGCTACCGACGCGGTAAACGGCAGCCTCGACGACGCCCGTGAGGCCCTCGATGAGCAGGAGAAGACGATGAAGGAAGAGAAGAAAAAGAAGTGATCAGTAATCAGCGGTCAGTGATCGGCTGGGCGTGCCTCGATCGTAGGCCTTGCCGACGCACTCGATTTTGATTACCTGCTGATCACTGAACACTGATCACTGAACACTTCGGGCTACAATCACCCCAGATGTCCTCCCGACTGGTTCCCATTTTTCAGCAGGCGTATCGCGAGTTGCGGCCGCGGGCGCCGATGCCTGAGTTCCAGGCCCGCTTCTATCCCTTTTCCAACGTCAACAACACCATTCGGATACGCGAAGGACGCGTGCTGGCGCGGGTTTCCGACCTGCTCGAGGGCGCACCGGACGCGGTGCTGCACGCCATTGCGCACATCCTGGTCGCGAAGCTGTATCGAAAGCCGATCGATCCACGGCTGAACAATCGCTACCGCGACCACGTCAACGGCAAAGCGGTGCGCACGAAAGCAGAGCTGATCCGGCAGATGCGCGGAAGGAAACGGATTGAAACCGCGCAGGGGCACGTCTACGACCTCGAGCGGATCTTCGACGAGCTGAACATGCGATTTTTCTTCGGGCTGCTCGGCCGCCCGCAGATGACCTGGAGCCGCGACCACGCGCGCCACGCGCTCGGACACTATGACCCGGCGCACAATGCGATCGTCATCAGCCGGGCGTTCGATCATCCACGCGTTCCGACCTACGTGGTCGAGTACATCGTGTACCACGAGATGCTGCACCTCAAACATCCGGTGAAGGTACGAGGCGGCCGGCGGTGCGTGCATCCGGCGCAGTTTCAGGCGGAGGAAAAGCTATTTCCGGAGCTGGAGAAAGCTAAGGAATTCCTCAAACACATTTGACCGGGCTTGAGGCGTGAGGCAGGGGCCGTACGTCCTGCCTCATGCACAGTTCATTCACCGGTCACGAGATCGCTTCATGCGGCCAGGGCGCGGGCGGCGGCGGAGTCGGCGAGCTCGGCCGCGCTCGCGCTGACCCGATAGAGGGGAACCGACGAGGTGGCGAAGCGAACCTTGTGCGGCTGTTCGCCGGTCATGTAATCGCAATCGAGGCCGGCGGCGAGAGTGCGGCGGGTCACCTCGAAGAGCAGGGCGACACCAGGCGAATAATGCGCCCAGGCGCGGTCGTAATAGATCGTATAGAAACGGCGGACTTCTCCATCGCGGAACGTGACCAGCGCAGCGACCAGCGCCCCGGCAGTTTCAAAAGTGAAGACGTCGCAGCCCCCGAGCGCCGCAGCGGCGATGAGGAAGTCTCGGCGGGCCGGTTCGGTGAACAGGTTCTCTCCGGTATCAACGACCTGCGCGGCCTTGGCCTCGTAAATGGCGCGCAGCAGGGCGGGCTCGGGCGTTCGCTCATGGAATGACACGCCGCCGCGCGAGAGGCGGCGGAGCAGTCGCGCGCTGCGGTGATGTCGCGACTCGAATTCCACCGCATCAACGTCGGCACGCCGAACCGCGGGCGCATTGCAGAAGGGCGCCGTGTTGAATCCCATTGTCCGCCAGCGGTCTTCGGCATCAGCACCGCGCAGCGCAGTTAGATCGAACGGGCGACGCACCTCTGAGAGTTGTGACCATGCGGCCGCCGCGCATTCCGGAGAGTCAGCGAGCAGGTCGCGATAGTCAAAGAGCGAATCCCCCAGGAATGATAGCCGGCCCTCCGCCAGGCACGCCGGCAGGATGGCCGCCCCCGCGCCCTCTTCCACGGCGATGACATGCGGCTGCTCGCCGCGGAAACAGCGGGCCGCCAGCAGGTTCCACTCAAATGACTGGAATAGCGTGTGGACAGCCGGGCGGTACTGAGAGCGCCAAAGCCCGCCCAGCCGATCAATTTCAGTAGGAGATGTGGCGACGAATGAACGCGGCAACAAGGGCCCCCGATCCAAAGAGTTAGACGCTCGCCGCGGGGCTACGGATGGACGGGAAAGCGCTGGGATCGGTCGGCTGGCCCCGGCCGTCGCGGTCAAACCGCGCTACATGTGACATATGTCACAGCGGTGAGTGACACGGCGCGTTGACCCTATAGAAGGCGACCTGTAGGATGGAAGGTGGTTATGAAAATGAAATTCAATTTCATTTCGGCCGTGGGACCGCGCGCATGATCGAAGCCCTCATTATCACCCTGCGCGAGGGCGTGGAAGCCGCCCTGATCGTAGGCATAACTCTCGCCTATATCAACAAGATCGGGCGCTCCGACCTGCGCCGGGCGGTGTACGCAGCCCTGGGCGCCGCGGCGGCGGGCAGCATCGCCGTCGCCGTCCTCCTCTCCCGCCTCCGCTTCAACCAGGACATCTTCGAGGGCTGGGT
>JBOGLI010000893.1:0-2102 GCA_050746165.1 Terriglobales bacterium
TGACTCAGGCGAGAGCGACACGCTCATCTAACCTCGAATGCGATCTTTCCTCGTAGTTCTCTTGGCATCCGTGTGTCTGGCGGCGATGGCGCAGCAGCCCGGGAAAAAACAGCCGTCGCGACTGCACATCGCCGGCGGCACGCTCTACACATCGAGTGGAGTGCCGATCCTGCTGCACGGCGTGGACGCACTGATCTCGCCCGGCGCCAAGCCGGACGGCAACATGGACGGGAAAATCGTTCTCATCGATCGCGGGGTGATCGGACTGACGTACGACTCGCTTACGAAGTTGCTGAACCAGAAGCTGCAAGGCGGCAAAGTGCAGGACCTGAAAGTCACGAGCGACAAGGGACAAATCAAGATCAACGGCAAGGTCCACAAGGGGATCGCGATCCCATTCGAGGTAAAGGGTCCGGTATCGGTAACGAGAGACGGCAAGCTAGACCTGCACGCATCGACGGAGAAGGCGGCAAAGCTGCCGATCAGCGGGATCGCGGACGCGCTCGGGCTCAACATGCAGAATCTTGTCGGATCGAAGAAGGGCGTCGAATCGCATGGCCAGGACATCGTGTTCGATCCAGATCAACTTTGGGGGCTGCCGATCCACAGCCATGTGAGTTCGGCCCGAGTGGAGGCGAAAGAACTGGTGCTGGTGATCGGGCACGCGGCTGCCAGGACGAAGAAGCAGGCGAGCGTCAGGGCGCGCAACGCGAATCCCGGAGAGTAGAAGCGTTCCCACGATGGACACGAAGGCCGCACGATGGCGGCCAAAACTACAGCGTTTTTCAAAAATGACTTTCCACGCTGACGGCAGATGCCCTCAGCGGCTAAAGCCGCATGAATACTGGCCGCCGCTGCGGCGCGGCTGAAGCCGCGCCCTTCCGAAAGCGCAAACAAGTTCTAAGGAGTTCACGACGCGCTATACTCTCGCGATCATAAGGGGGAAACATGTTCCGCCTGATCGCAATTCTCACGCTCACTCTTGCGGCTTCCGCGCAACAGCTCACAGTTGGAACGGCAACGGCTTCGCCCGGACAACGGGCAGACGGATATTTAGAAGTTCCTACCGGAGTGGACGCGGGGACGCGCATCCCGGTGGTGGTAATTCGCGGCGCGAAGCCCGGGCCGACGCTGGCCATCGTTTCGGGCTTGCACGGCACCGAGTACGCGTCGATCATCGCGGTGGAGAAGCTGATACAGAAACTGGATCCGGCGGCGATTTCCGGCAGCGTCATTCTCGTGCCGCTGGTGAACGTGGGGTCGTTCGAGGAGAAGGTGCCGCACGTGAATCCGGTCGACAAAAAAAGCATGAACCGCTACTACCCGGGAAATCCAACCGGCACGCAGACGGACCGAGTCTCCTACATGATGACCAAAGAGGTGGTCGATAAGGCCGACAATCTGATCGATCTGCATGGCGGCGATCTTGACGAGAGCCTGCGCCCGTACAGCTATTGGGCGCCGACCGGAAATGCGAGTCAGGACGAGACTTCGAAAGAGATGAACCTCGCCTTCGGGCTGGACACGATCATCATCTGGCGCGAGCGGCCGAGCGATCCAAAAGACTCGCGCTATCTCGACAACACCGCTGCCGTTCGTGGAAAGCCGTCGCTCGCAGCCGAAGCGGGATACGCCGGCACGGTCGAGACCGATGATGTGAACCGGCTGGTGAACGGCTGCCTGGGCGTGATGAGGTATCTGAAGATGCTGGCGGGCGAAGTGCACCCGATCTCGAACCCGGTGTGGATCGAGCGCATCGAGACAGCGAGCAGCACGGCGGACGGGATTTTCTATCCGCTGGTGAAGCGCGGGACGTATGTGCAGCAGGGGATGAAGATCGGCTACGTGACCGACTGGTTCGGTAAGACGGTGCAGGAGGCGACGGCGCCTGCGAGCGGCGTGGTGCTGTATATCTGCGCGGTGCCGTCGATGAAGAAGGGCGGGACGATCGCGAATATCGGGGTGGTGGGGAAGGCGCCGTAATAGACACGTTTCAGTAATATGGATGTGCCAGAGACCAGTAGATAGCGTAGCCAAGCACTAAGAGGACATACAGCCAAACGGCTCCGAGCGAGAAAAACAGAACGCGATGGGTGTCGTAG
>JBOGLI010000894.1:0-3047 GCA_050746165.1 Terriglobales bacterium
TCCCCAGGGAGATCCAGCACAATGCAACCGCATCCCAAGCGCTCTCAGGCGCGCGTGCTTTTGTCCTCTGTTTTTGGCCCCTACGCGCAGGACGACCAGTTCGGCAGCCGCTCCATCAACCCCATGGAGCTCTATCACAACCAGGTAACGCGCGAGCAGGGCGCCTTCTCGCTGCGCATGTTCCATCGCTCTTGGGGTCTCATGATGATCCAGGAGAACATCTCCGCCCCCTGCACCCTGCTCGATTTCCCCACTCGCCGCGAGTTCGCCCGCGAACTCCAACGTCATCGTTACGACGTCGTCGGCATCTCCTCCATCATCCCCAACGTCGGCAAGGTCCGCGAGATGTGCCGCATGGTGCGCGAACTCTCCCCCGATTCCACCATCGTCGTCGGCGGACACGTCGCCGCCATTCCCGGCATCAGTCACCTCATCGACGCCGACCACATCGTGAAAGGCGAGGGCATCGCCTGGATGCGCGAATTCCTCGGCGAGGATCCCGCGGCGCCCATTCGCCATCCCGACATCGTCTCCGGCTTCAACATGCGCGTCTTCGGCATGCCCCTGCCCGACCGTTTCTGCGACACCGCCGCCACCGTGATTCCGTCCGTCGGCTGCCCCATGGGCTGCAATTTCTGTACGACCTCCGCCTTCTTTGGCGGAAAGGGAAAAGCCGTCCACTTCTACCGCACCGGCGCCGAACTGTTCGACGTCATGCAGGACCTGGAGCGCAAGCTCGGCGCGCGATCCTTCTTCATCATGGACGAGAATTTTCTCCTCCAGCGCACCCGCGCCCTCGAACTGCTCGAACTGATGCGCCTCCACCAGAAGCCCTGGTCGTTTTACGTCTTCTCCTCCGCCAACGCGCTGCGTAAATACACCATGGAAGAGTTGGTCCAGCTCGGCATCTCCTGGGTCTGGATGGGTCTGGAATCGCCGAACTCTTCCTACTCCAAGCTCGACGGCACCGACACCCTTGAGCTCACGCGCGAGTTACGCGCCCACGGCATCAAGCTCCTCGGCTCCACCATCGTCGGCCTCGAGCACCACACTCCGGAGAACATCGCCGGTGAGATCGACTACGCCGTTTCCCACGCCACCGACTTCCACCAGTTCATGCTCTACACGCCCGTCCCCGGCACGCCGCTCTTCCACGAAATGCAGGAGCAGGGCCGATTGCTCGACGTCGATCTCGCCGACATCCACGGCCAGTTCAAATTCAATTTTGAACACGCGGCGATTTCGCGCGATGCGTCCAAAGACCTGCTCGACGCTGCTTTCCGTCGCGACTTCGAGCGCAACGGCCCTAGTCTCTTCCGGATCATCCAGACGACGCTACAGGGCTGGATGCGCTACAAGGACCATCCCGACCAGCGCGTCCGCGCCCGCTTCGAATGGGAAGCCCGCAACCTGCGCAACAGTTACAACGCCGCTCTCTGGGCGATGGAGCACCGCCTTCGCAAGACAAACTCCAGCGTTAGTCTTCGGATCCGTGAATTGCGCAAGCAGGTGGAGTCTGAATTTGGTTCGTTCAGCAAGTGGGCCGCCCGGCTCATCGGGCCGGTGCTGTTGTGGTCGGCAAAAAGGGAAGAGCGCCGCCTCGCCCGCGGCAAAACCTACGAACCGCCCATGTTCCTCGAACGTCGCAACTGGGTCGAGAGCTGAGAAGCTTGCGGGAATGGTTCTTGAGGGTGCCCCGGGTAAGCCCGTTTTTGGCTTACCCGGGGTAGTTTCTTTGGGGGAACACGGGAACCGTCCCTCCCGAGAACTGAAACCAAAACTTACTTCCTCTCCAGCTTCGGCGGTCGATCGTTCTCCGTTCTCTTGCGCAGCGTCGGCATGCCCACTTTCCCGCCATCAATCCGGTGCTCGCCTTCGATATTCTCCAGCCGCCTCTTCACGTCCTGGAACTGGCTGGTATCGACGATGTAATCCTCTCGCGCCGGCAGGTATTTCGTAATCTCCTGCTGCGCCCGCTTGATCCGGTCCTTGGTCATCGGATGGGTCGCAAACGCCTTCGCCAGGAAATTCTTGTGCTGCTTCTCCCCGAGTTCCAGCTTCTCGAAAAATTTCACGAACTCTTCCGGATCGTATCCCGCGGCGTACTGGTATTCCAACCCCAGCATGTCCGCCTCGCGCTCCGCGTTGCGGCTGAATTTCAGCATCGACAGCGGCATCGCCAGCCCCAGCACCTGGCGCACCGCGTACCCAGCCGGCCCGCCCACGAACACCAGCGGAATCGACGCCAGGTTGAAGATCTCGCTCCGCGTCTGGTTCTTCGTCGCATGACGCGCCGCCACGTGCGCGATCTCGTGCGCCATCACTCCGGCCAGCTCCGCCTCATTGTCCGCCGCCAGGATCAGCCCCGTATTGACGTAGAAAAACCCGCCCGGCAGCGCGAACGCGTTCACCTCGTCGTTGTCCAACACCTTGATCGTGAACGGGACCTTCGCGTCCGAGTTCCGCACCAGGTTCTGCCCCACCCGGTTGATGTACTCCTCGATCACCGGGTCCTTCAGCACCCTCGACTCCGCCTCCACCTCGTGCGCCATCTCCCGGCCCAGCGCGATTTCTTTATCGAGCGAGTAGAAGTCCAGGCCCTTGCCGACGTTTCGGTCGCCGATCTTGTTCACGTCGTCGATCGACGGAATATTTTTCTTCGTGAGCGGAATCTGCGGGACCGGCGGCGGCGCTACCGCCACCTCGGTCGGAATAATCGGCGTGACAATTGCCTTCGGATGACGGCTGATATCCACGGCCGGCAGGTCAGGCGGATTCGCTACTCCGCTGTTGCTCAGCCCCGGCAGCGCGCTGGCGTTCGAGGTCGTTCGTTCCGCCGCCTGTCTCGCCCCCAGGTCAACCGAGTTCGCCTGTTGCTCATGGACCGGTTCCTGCGCCCATAGCGTCGTGCCGAGAAGAAAGGAAATAAGAACCGTGGAAAGGAGCCCGGGAACCCGCACCATGCACCGCCGTGATCCGACTTTTGGTTAGAGCGGCAGCCTCATTCCCCTGTTGCCCCATCTTGTACTCTCTTCGCCATCGATGTG
>JBOGLI010000895.1:0-2115 GCA_050746165.1 Terriglobales bacterium
CTGGTATTCGAATGAGGCCTTGATGTTGGCGTGGATCAGGAACTGCACGCCTGGAGTGAAGCGGTTGCGGGTGTGGTGCGTAGGCGAGAAATAATTCCCGGCGAGTCCAGCTTGCCCATTGACGAAGTCGGCCCAGGAATTGACTGCGTCGTAGCGCATGATGAGCATCATCCACGGGTAGGGCATGTAATCGGCCTGCAGGAACCCGCCGCTGAATGTCTCCGGGCGGCTGCGCACGAACCCAACCGGTACCGGGGGCGCTCCCGTCGCAATCGGCAGCGGAATCAGGGCGCCGGTTGCATCGATGGGCAGCAGGTTGTGATCGTGTCCGTAGAGGAATTGCCCGAAGAAGTTGAATGCCCGGTAGTTGAAATCGAAATCGCCGCCCACGCGGTAGAACGGCTGGCGGGAGGTAAGCAGGACCGAATTTCCGTTAGCGTCGGCGCCGACGAGCCGCTGCACGGCGCGTCCGTAATAATAAAGAGTGCCCAGCGTAAGGTAGGTGTGCGTGCGGGGGCCCATCGGTCCCGCCGCCTGGATGCCGTGGCGGCTCTCCGCGTTCTTCTCCAGGTTGAAACGGTAGGCCAGCCGTCCATAGATGTCCTTGAAATTGGCGTCGGAGAAAAATCCCAAACCCCCGCTATTGGCTCCCGTGGCGGAGGGAACCAACCCGCTCTGGTCGATTGGCTGCGAACCGGTCGTTTGATTCACCACGGCGAGCGACCACCAATAGCCGCCGTAGTGATGTCCACCGCTCAACTCCACGCCCTGCGCAGCGTTCGACAGCGCGAACCCAGTGCTCACGTTCTGCTGGCCAACGCCTGGGGAGTTCGCGCCGATGGCGGACTGGTCGTAGATGTCCCAGGGGCTGATGTTCCAACTTCTTGCTGGAGAAAACGGCAAATCGAGTTCGAACTGGCCGGCCCTCAAGTTCAGCGCGTCCTTCGGCAGATGAAGGAAGCGGCCGATGTTGACGAACTTCAGGTATCCGTCTCCCAGTCCGCCAGCGGCGCCGGAACCGGCAACGCTGAGGTCGTCATCTACCCAGAACGCGATGTCGCTGCCGAAATTTCCCGCGGTAAAGATGCTGAACAGGCCAGGTTCGAAGTCCGTGCGCGGAACGAAGCCGGCAATCGATGGCGCGCCCAAGCCTTGAGCGGCGGCGAAATTTCCGCGATTGGTCCCGACCACCTGGAAGAAATTGTTCATTCGCAGGCCGATCGGCGGCATGCCCGGAATCGTTCCCGGCCACACCGTCTTGGGCCAGAGTTCCTTCTGGGCCGGCGCGCCCAACATGACCGGTGGGACCTTGATGAAGTTCTCGTCTTCCGACGGGAATTTAAAGCCCGCATCCTTGAACGCCTTGCCGAAGTCGTTGAGGTGGGGAAAATCGTCATGGCAAGTGCTGCATGATGTCTTGTACTTGCGGGCAAAAGCGGGGATGGCATCCGCTTTGGGCGGCACGGCCAATTGGCAGATCATGATGGTGAGGAACGCGGCTGCTATGAGGAGCACCGCAGCGTGCTTGCGCATTGTTGCCTCCATGACCAGCGGCATCGCTCGCCGAATTCAGCGCCGGTGCCGCCGGATCGTTGCACTACTTGCGTTCGACTACATACATATGAGTCCCTACATCGACGCCGCCTGTACCGCGGCAAACTTGGGTTGTCTTGCAACTGCACAACCCGCACTCGCCCACACAACGCGGACACTGCACCTCCCACACTCCGGCCTGCAGCCGGATCGCACCGACGTGCTGCCGGCACTCCGCGCAGTACAGGTAATCCACTCCCGGAAGCAATTGCTTCGGGTTCAGCAGAGCGGGCCCGTTTTCTTCGGGCGGCTCGGCCGCGGATTGGCGAGTGACATCCATAACGTTCCTGCTAGTCGATCGCGAGAGCGACCTTCACGGTCCCCGTCGCGGGCACATCGACTTCGTACGTGTGTTCGCCGGTTCGCTCATGCCAACAGCGCAGACGATGTTTCCCCGGCGGTACGTCGGCAATGAGAAATCTGCCGTCAGCAGCGGGGCGGGTGTAGTACGGGTTTTTCAGCACGACAATGAACGCCGACATTTCCTGGTGCACGTTGCACAGCAGCTGCACGATCCCTGGC
>JBOGLI010000896.1:0-2493 GCA_050746165.1 Terriglobales bacterium
GAGTAAGAAACTCTGGCGTGCCTTTAATCCTACAATTCCCCGATTCCGCAATTCGGCAATTACTTCTCGATCCTGATGCCACCCGAACCGGTGCGCAGGTTCAGGCTGGGTCCGCCGCCGTTCACAGGACCGTTGAGCTCGTGGCGGTTAACGCTCCCTTGTACCGTAATCGGAAAGTCTGTGTTGACAGTGCCGGAGCTGGTACGCGCCATGAGGGTGAATTTCGCGTTATCGGGCAGACGGACGTGGATGCCACCCGAACCGCTGGACATCTCCCAGTCGCCGGTTTGCTGTCCCTGCACTTCGATGGTGCCACTGCCCGCTCGAGCGCGGAGCTCGCCAGCAACGTTGTCGAGGCGGATTCCGCCGGAACCGGTCTCAAAATCGAGGTACGGATTGCTTGCGCCCGGTCCGGTGCTGCCGCTCGAGGCCAGGGGAAGCGCCTTGCCCTGGAACTTGGCTGCTGTATTCACGGTGGTATATCCGCCGATGTTCGTCCCGTGGATACCGCCGCTACCGGTGTGCGCACGTACCTGGCCGCTAATGTTGTCGAGCCCGATCCCGCCGGAGCCTGTTTGCAGGCGGACGTCGGAGGCGATCTGCGATGCATCGATGCCGCCCGATCCCGTCGTAGCCTCGACCGGACTGTTCACGCCGGTAATGCGGATGTGCCCGGAACCGCTATGCGCCTGCAGCTTGGTCGTGGCCGGGACCTGGACGTCATAGCTGATCGAAATGTTTCGCAGCAGGTCGCTATCATTCGAGTGGCCGATGTGGATCACATTGCCGCTCTGGTCGATGGGAGGATTATTCTGGATGGCCTTGATGCGTGCTGAGGGGTCTCCACTGAACCAGCCATCGTTGGTACGAATGGTAGCGTGGACGACAACCTGGCCATCGGAGCCGCGAGAGACGGTAATCGATCCGGAACCGGTGTTCACGTCGAGGTCGACCGGGCCGGTGACTTTCAAGGTGCGGTCAAATGTTCCTTCCTCGGAGGCTAGCAGAGGAAGAGCGAACAGGCTCAGGACAACGAGCAGAACTGCAAGTCGGCGTCGGTTCATACTGTCCTCGCAAAAACGGTCGCCAGTCGCCAGTGCATGCAAGAAGACTGAGGCGCTCTGGCAGTAGTAAAATATGGGCCCAGCGGCGCGTGCCGCTAATTCCCTGATGGGCTGTTGACCCGGGGAACCCCAGACCTGGAGGGTCGCCGGAAGTTCCCCGGGAGTGCTGCTTCACGGAGAGTTACTGCAGCACAACCTGCTGGCCTTCGTTCAGTCCGGCCAAAATCTCTGCCTTGGCGCCGTTGGAAATACCCAGGGTCACGGCCACCTTCATCTTACCGTCGCGCGACTGCGGGTCAGGCACTTCCACCGATGCTTTCTTGTCCTTGTCGTAAATGATGGCACCCTCCGGCACCATCAGCACGTTCTTGTGCTCATCGAGGATGATCTCGGCATTGGCGGTCATGTCGGCCTTCAACTCTCCGCCGGGATTGTTAATGGAGACCCGTACTTCGAACGTGGTTACGTTGTCTTTCTCTGTCCCCATGGGAGCAATCTTGGTGACTTTGCCGAAGAAGGTTTTGTCCTTGAAGGACTCGACCTTGATCTTGGCCGGCTGTCCGAGATACACCTTGGCGATATCGCTCTCATCAACCTTTCCCAGGACGTACACCTGGCTGGTGTCGCCCTCGGTCATCACCAGCGTTGCCGAGGAGCCGAGCACGAGGATGGAGCTGACTGCGTCGCCGACTTCAACGTTGCGCGAAAGGATGATGCCGTCCATCGGAGCGGTGATGGTGGTGTAGCTGAGCTGCTCCTCGAGTTGCTTGAGCGATGCTTCCGCCTGCGCGACTTGCGCGTCGGCCTGCGAGATCTTGGCCTGCAACACCAGCAGGTTGGCTTTAGCTACCTGTTGTTTGTTGAGGGCGAGCTCATAGTTTTTCTGCGCATCGTCGAGCTGCGCCTGCGACATGACCCCATCTTTCGCCATCGACTGGGCGCGCTCGTACGCTCGCTTCAGCAAGGGTACGTCGGGACCTTCGGCATCGACCTTGGCGCGCGCGTAGTCGGCACGTGAAGCCTTGGCACTGGCCTCGGCGGCGGCTTGGAAGGCGCGCGCCTGGCGGACCTGCGCCGTGATCTCGTCCTTGTCAAGTTCGACCAGCACCTGGCCGGTTTTCACGCGCTCACCGGCGTCGGCAAACCACTTCTTCACGATGCCGCTGGCCTTCGACTTGATATCGGTTTTCACAATGGGCTGGATCTTGCCGGTCGCTACCACACTCTTCGCCAAGTCACCGCGTTCCACTTTCGCGAGCTTCGACGTGTCGATCTTCACGCCGCCCCGAGTCATGGCCGTTACCGCGAATACCACCACGACGATGCCGACCAGTGACGCGACTACCCATATCCAGCGGCGCTTCTTCTTTTTACCGTTCCCGTTCGCCACTCTTGCCTCCTGCCGCGAAAACTGCCCGCGCGATGGGCC
>JBOGLI010000897.1:0-7954 GCA_050746165.1 Terriglobales bacterium
GTTCCGTGCTACCCGGGTCGAGCGCCACCTTCACATGGAATGCGGGTTTCGGTGTTACGAAGTACTGGCTCTGGGTGGGAAATGCCCCAGGCGGTACCAGTTTTTACGACGCGCAAGTGTCGGGCGGTACGGCCACGGTAACCGGTCTGCCGACGAACACGACCCCGGTTTATGTCCGACTGCTCTCGCTGATCAACGGAGCCTGGCAATACAACGATTACACATTTCTCTCCCCAGGCGTGAAGGCGAGCATGGTCAGTCCGGCGAATGGTTCGAGTCTGACGGGCGCCTCCACGACGTTTACCTGGAGCGGGGGATCGGGGGTAACGAAGTACTGGTTGTGGGTGGGCACACAGCCGAGCGCGGAAGACGTGTACGACAATGCACAGGGGACGAATACTTCGGCGACAGTGAGCGGACTGGCAATCGACGGAACAATGTATTACGTCCGCCTGTTCTCCTTGATCAACGGGGCGTGGCAATACAGCGACTACAGTTATAAAGCGCAGCTTCCCAGCACTCCGCAGTTCTCGGTGAACTCGACTAACAACTTATTGGTGGCCAAGTACACGGTGGTTTCCCCGAGGGACGGATCCGTGTTCGTGCAGTTCGGGCCCACGACGTCGTACGGGAGAAGTACGATGACGCTGCCGGTACCGCAAGGCGGCGGCAAGGTGAACGTCTATGTCGCGGGCATGCGGCAGACGACCGACTATCACATGCGGGCCACTATTCTTTACGCGGATCACACGATTGCGCTCGACCAGGACCGCGTGTTCACCACCGGAACGTTGCCGGCGGGAAGTTTCTCCACACAAACGGTGACGATGCCGGTGGGGGCGCCACCGCCGAATCCCGGGATCGAGTTGGTGAATGGTGTGCGCACGCCGTCGGGCATGTATTCGGTTTTTGCCACGGACTTGGACGGCACCCCAATCTGGTATTACAACCCGGGCGTCGATCTGGCGCAGATCGACCCGATCAAGCCGCTGCCCAACGGAGACTTACTGCTGGTGATGAACGGCAGCACGCTGCGCGAAATCAACCTGGCCGGTGACACGATTTGGGAGATGAGCAGCTCGCAGTTGAACGACGCGCTGGCGAACAACGGATTTTCGTACGTCGTGGCGGGCATGCACCACGACATCATTCCCATGCCGAACGGACACATCCTCCTGCTGGTCAACAGCAATCGCACGTTTACCGACCTGCCAGGACTGCCGGGAAATACGGTTTTCCTGGGTGACGGGATCATCGATATCGATCCGTCGCACAAGCCGGTGTGGGTGTGGGACGCTTTCGATCACCTGGATGTCAACCGGCGGCCTTATCCTTGGGGATTGCCGGACTGGATGCACTCCAACGGGCTGGTTTATATGCCGGACGATGGCAGCCTCCTGCTGTCGATTCGCCACCAGAGCTGGATCATCAAGATCGATTACGCCAACGGCACGGGAACTGGCAACGTCGTATGGCGGCTTGGCCACGGTGGCGACTTCAACATTGCCAGCGGCGATCAGGCGGATTTCCAGTACGCCCAGCACGATCCGGCACTGATCAGCCAGTTCAGCAGCAACCCGACGTTGAGCATTTTCGACGATGGCGATTTTCGCGTAGACAACAACGGGAACCAGTGCGACACCACCACCATCCAGTGCTATAGCCGGGCCATCATCATGCAGTTGAATGAGGGCACCATGACGGCGACGACCACATGGGCGTATCTGCCGAACTTGTATTCACAGGCGTTGGGGAGCGCGCAGGTGCTGCCCAATGGGGATATGGAGGCGGACTTCTCCGCGACTGACTCCATCCCGTTTAATGGCTCGCTGATAGAGGTGACCCGCGAGAATCCACCCCAGAAAGTCTGGGAGATGGATGTCATCGGGCAGTGGGTGTATCGCGCATTCCGCATGCCCAGCCTCTACCCGGGCGTGCAGTGGTAATCGAGTAAGCGAAACGGAAAGGGCGCGGCTGAAAATGGCCGCGCCCTTCGCTTTTGGATTTGTGTTAGCGGACTGCCGCGGCGGAAGCGAGCTTTCCCAACCGGCGGCAAGCCTCATTCAGGTCGGCGTCCTTCTTGGCAAAGCAGAAGCGGACGAGATTGCCGCCTTCGCTGCCGTGGAAGAACGAATCGCCCGGAACCGTCGCAACTCCCGCATGGCGCAGCAGGTACATGGCTTTCTCTTTGCTCGTCGCGCCGGGAAGGCCGGAGACATCGGCGAGTACGTAGTAAGCGCCGGCGGGAACGTAGGGCGTCAGGCCGACGGCCGATAGCACGCCGCATAGTTGATCGCGCTTAGCGCGATACTCACCGGAGAGATGCGAATAGAAATCGTCGGGCAGTTGCTCGACTCCGGCCGCTACGCCCGCCTGCAGAGGCGCGGGCGCGCAAACGTAGATCAGGTCGTTGATGTAGCCGATCATCGGCGCCCAACGAGCATCGGCGACGCTGTAACCGATGCGCCACCCGGTAATGCTGAACGTCTTGGAATAACCGGAGATGGTGATGGTGCGGTCCGCCATATCCGGGAGCGATGCCGGACTGATATGGCGCGCGCCTTCGTAGACGAAGTACTCGTAGATCTCGTCGGTGAAGACGAAGAGATCGTGGCGGCGGGCGACATCGGCGATGAGTTCGAGTTCCTCCCGAGAGAACACCTTGCCCGACGGATTCCCGGGCGTGTTGACGATGATGGCGCGAGTGCGAGGGGTGATCGCGCGCTCCAGGTCGGCGGCGGTGAAGGTCCACTGCGGCGGCCGCATGGTGACATAGGTGGGTACGGCCTCAACGGCGAGCAGGGTGTTCAGGTGGTAGCCGTAATAGGGTTCGAACAGTACAACTTCGTCGCCGGGATTGAGCAGCGCCAGGCAGACGCAGTAGAGGGCGCCGGTGGCGCCAGCGCTGACTGTGATCTGCGTGTCAGGGTCGGCATCGATGCCATTGAAGTTGCGCAGCTTGCGGGCGATCGCGTGACGCAGTTCGGGAATGCCGTCATAGCGCGTGTAGCTGTTCAGGCCATTGTCCATGGCACGCTGCGCGGCCTGGCGAACTTCCACAGGAACTTCCGTATCGCATACGCCCTGGGCCAGATTGATGCCGCCGGCGCGCTCGCATTCGATGGACATGGCCCGGATCTCCGCCTGGACGATCCCCTCGGCCCTTCGGCTCAGTGCTAGTGCCACACGCGCTCCTTACCGGCCGCCGGCCGCGCCAACCGGCTTGCGGGCGAAAAATTCACGGATACAGCCAGCCGTGATCTCAACATGTTCCGGAGTCGTCTCGGCGCTCATCGGCAGGGAGATGACCTCGCGACAAATGCTCTCGGTTTCCGGCAGGTTGGGCGTGGACAGGTTCAGGCCGGGATAGGACCACATCGGCTTGGCCCAATGGACGAGCGTCTCGACGCCATTCTCGCGCAGGTAGGTGCGCAGAGCCTCGCGTTGCGAGGTGCGGATCACGTAGTTCTGGAATGTGTCGAAATATCCGTCGCCGTCGTAGGGGGCAAGTCCCAGGCCTTCAATTCCAGTAAGAGCCTTGCTGTAGAGTTCGGCGATGTGGCGGCGGTGGCGGATCCATTCCGGCATACGACGCAGCTTCACGTCGAGAATGGCTGCCTGAACGTTGTCGAGCAGGGCCGTGTAGCCGTGGAAGTGGAAGTCGCCGGTCTCACGGTCCTCCCCGTTAAAGCGGGCGAGGGTAGCGAAGCGAGCGACCTCCGGATCATTGGTGGTAACCGCGCCGCCGTCGCCATAGCAGCCGAGCGACTTAAATGGATAGAAGCTGAAGCACCCGACGTCGAAGGAGCCGGCGCGCTTTCCGCCGTAACTTGCGCCGAGGGCCTGCGCGGCGTCTTCAATGATGCGCAGGTTGTGCTTTTCGGCGATCCGGCAGATGCGGTCCATTTCGCAGACACGGCCATTGAGATGGACGGGCATGATCGCGCGCGTGCGCGGCGTGATCGCCGCTTCCAGCAGGTCCGGGTCCATGTTGAAGTCCTTGCGGACATCGATGAGCACCGGAGTGGCGCCGGCATGGACGATGGCGGAGACGGTCGCGACGAACGTATGACCGACGGTGATGACCTCGTCACCCGGACCGATGCCGTAGGCGAGCAGCGCGAAGTGGAGCGCGTGATAGCAACTGTTCACGCCGACCGCGTATTTCGTCCCGCAGAATTCGGCGAGGTGAGCTTCGAAATCGCGCAACTGCTGGCGCAGAACGAGGTCGCCCTTGGAAAGAGTGTCGGTGAAGGCAAAATCAATTTCCGTCTTGTAACGGCGATAGTGTTCCCGCGGGTCCACGAACGGCACTCGGTAAGCCAACTCTTCCTCCCAGAAGCTAAATGGTCGCAGTTTAAAGTCTGGCCGCGGCGTTCGCACGTCGGCGGTTGTGGAAAACCGTCTGCGCCGCGTCGGCGATGGCGGCGGCCGACAATCCCAAGCGCTCGCGCAAAAACTCCTGGCTGCCGACCGTGGTGGTGAACACCGACGGCAGGCCGATACGCTTGAACGGCACGCGCGCTTCGTCGTGTTCCGCGAGCACCTCGGCGACGGCGCCACCCAACCCGCCGATCACGCTGTGCTCTTCAATCGTGAAAATTGCGGCCGTCTCGCCGGCGGCCGCGAGGATGGCGTCGGCATCGAGCGGCTTAATGGTGTGCATGCTCAGGACACGCGCCTCGACGCCCTGTGCCGCGAGCAGTTCCGCCGTTTGCATTGCTGTTTCCAGCATTCCGCCGGTGGAGATCAGGGTGAGATCATCGCCGCTTCGGGCGCAGATCGCTTTGCCCAGCTTGAAATCAGGCGGAGTGCGATGGACGGCATTTTCACCCGCTCGTCCGAGCCGCAAATAGCAGGGACCGTCCTGCGCGACGATGGCGCGAGTGGCGGCTTCGGTTTCGGCGGGATCGCCGGGAGCGACGACGGTCATGTTTGGCAGCGATCGGAGAATTGCCAGGTCTTCGGTGGCGTGATGCGTCATGCCGAGAGAGCCGTAAGCAAAGCCGCCGCCGACGGAGACGACTTTCACATTCGCCTTGTGATAGCAGACGTCGTTGCGCACCTGCTCGAGGCAGCGCAGGATCGGAAAATTGGCGATTGAATAGGTGAAGACGATCTTGCCGCTCAGCGCCAGTCCGGCAGCCACGCCGGTCATGTTCTGCTCGGCGACACCGGCGTTGAGAAACTGGCGGGGGAACTTCTGCGCAAAGGGCTCGACCACGCCGAACCCAAGGTCGCCGACGACGAGAAAGACGCGCTCGTCGCGCTCAGCCATTTCGAGAAGGGTGCGAAAAAATGCCGTCCTCATGCGCCCTCCGTGACCTCGCGAATGGCGCGCTCGAGTTCATCGCCCTGCGGGCTGCGATAGTGCCAGAGCAGCGTGTCCTCCATAAAGCTGACGCCCTTGCCCTTGACGGTGTGAGCGATCACGCAATTGGGCTTGCCGGGATCAAGTGGCACCGTGCCGAGGACATCGCGAATTTGCGCGAAGTCGTGGCCGTCGATCTCGCGGACCGCCCACCCGAAGCTGCGCCATTTGTCGGCGAACGGCTCCAAGTCGAGGACCTCTTTCACCGTGCCCAGGCTTTGGATCTTGTTGTAGTCCACGATGACGACGAGGTTGTCGAGGCGGTGATGGCCGGCGAAGAGCGCGGCCTCCCAGGTGGAGCCTTCGTCGCATTCGCCGTCACTCAGGAGGGCGAAAACACGGACGCCGCTGGCGTCGCGCTGGTGCGCCAACGCCATGCCGCACGCAAGGGAGAGTCCGTGACCGAGCGAACCGGTGGAAACCTCGACGCCGGGAGCGCAGGTGTGGGTGGCGTGTCCCGAAAGGTGGCCCCCATCGAGGTAAAAGTCGTCGAGCCAGCTCAAGGGGAAGAAGCCGCGTTCGGCCAGGACAGCATAAAGAGCGGCGCAGGCATGTCCCTTACTGAGAAGGAAACGGTCGCGACCGGCCCAGCCGGGATCCTCCGGCCGAACCTGTAACACTTCGCCATATAAGACCGTCAATAGCTCGACCATCGAGAAGGAGGAGCCGACGTGCGAGCTCCGGGCGCGATGAGTCATTTGCAGGACGTGGAGGCGGACCCGGCGGGCGATAGCGCGGTATTCCTCCTGTTTCCAGGCAGCTTGCAAACGGGCACTCCGAGGGGCTGAGGATTGGTCCAACTTGAAAACGTGCGCCTATTCTACCCTGCCGGAGGCGAAATGAACATCCGGAGTAACCGCCAAAAACGGTGTTATAGTGAGCAAAACAACGTAAGTCTCTGCTCATCGATAGTCTCCCCGTTACCACGGTAATTTGGCACCAGAGCCGTTGTCTCCGATACTCGTCCAGGGCAGGAAAGCGCAAATTTATGAGCAAGTCGTTCACACGTTGGTCAATCGCCGCAACGGCCATGCTGATCTTCGCCGCGCCGGTCTGGGGACAAGGAAGCTCGCAGCACGCGCAGGTGAATGCCGATACCCGGCACGATGTTTCGCCGCGACTGTCCAGCATTCCGCCGATTCCGCCGGAAGTTCACGAGCCGGAGGTGCGCGACAACGCGAAGATTAACCGCGGCGGGCGCAAAACGCTGACCCAGGACGCGGTCGTGCAGAGCGCGCCCACGCAGAACATCAGCACGACGACCGGGACAACGTTTGAAGGCGTCGGCAACGGTATCTATGGATACACCGTCAACAGTGCACCGCCCGATCCGAACGGTAATGCCGGGCTGACGCAGTACGTGCAGTGGGTAAACACAACCTTCGCCGTGTTCGATAAAACGAACGGAGCTCTGTTGTACGGACCTGCCGCGGGGAATTCGTTGTGGAGCGGATTCGGCGGGGCCTGCGAAACCAAGAACGCCGGAGACCCGGTTGTGCAGTACGACAAGATCGCGCACCGCTGGGTGATGTCGCAGTTCGCCAATGTTGAAACGACCGATACCGGTCCCTATTACGAGTGCGTGGCCGTCTCCCAAACCGAAGACGCCACGGGAAGCTGGTACCGGTACCAGTTTACGTACGCCCGGACGAGCGGACTTACGGATTATCCGAAGATGGCGGTGTGGCCGGACGCGTACTACGACACGTACAACATGTTCGATAGCAGCCAGAACTTCACCGGCGCGCAGGTATGCGCGTTCGACAGGAAGTCAATGCTGACCGGCGCCGCGGCGACCCAGCAGTGTTTCCTGCTGGATCCCCAGTACGGCGGCGTGTTGCCCTCGGACCTGGATGGGAACACCCTTCCGCCGAACGGTTCGCCCAATTTCCTGATCGGATACCAGACCGACGGGACCACCAGTTCGCTGGACCTGTTCAAGTTTCACGTCGATTTCACCACGCCGGCGAATTCGACGCTGACCGGACCTACCGCGATATCGGTGTCCGCGTTCAATGAAGCTTGCTCCGGCAGTCCGTGCGACACAGACATCGTTCCCCAACCGGGAACGACCACAAAGCTGGACACCCTCGGTGACCGTCCGATGTACCGGTTGGCGTATCGCAATTTTGGCGACCACGAAGCACTGGTGGTGAACCACTCAGTGCTGACCGGCACCGGCAAGGTGGGCGTGCGCTGGTATGAACTGCGCAGCCCAAACGGCACGCCTACCGTGTATCAGCAGTCCACCTTTGCTCCGGATTCGAGCTACCGGTGGATGGGCAGCATCGCGATGGATAACAGCGGAGACATGGCCGTCGGCTACAGCCTTGGGAGCGGCACGATATATCCCTCCATCGCGTACACAGGACGGCTGGCCGCGGACACTCTGAACCAATTGGGCACTGAGAATTCGATTCTGGCGGGAACGGCTTCACAAACGACGTATGTGAATGCCCAACACCAGACCGTCGCGCTGAATCGCTGGGGCGACTACACCAGCATGGCCGTGGACCCGAACGACGACTGTACGTTCTGGTACACGAACCAGTATCAGCCGAGCAACGGCTCATTCAACTGGCG
>JBOGLI010000898.1:0-6063 GCA_050746165.1 Terriglobales bacterium
GCCACCTTGGTGCCGGTGTCGAAGTCCGTCAGCGCCGACCTGCTCACTCCGGTCTCCGCGTTTCTCGCGGTCGCCGAGCGCGAGCCGCACGCGTTCCTCTTGGAATCGGTCGAGGGCGGCGAGAAAGTCGGACGCTACACCTTTCTCGGCACGCGTCCCTACATGCGCATCGTGGCGCGTCGCGACGGCGCCTGGCTGGAGCGCGGGCGAGTCCGCCGCCGCGTCGCCGACGATCCCATCGCCGCAGCACGCGAGGAGTTCCGCATTCATCGTCCCGCGCAAGTCCAGGGCCTGCCTCCCTTCACCGGAGGCGCCGTTGGATATTTCGCCTACGACTTCGTCCGCCGCCTGGAATCGATTCCCGACAGCGCGCGCAACGATCTCGACGTCCCTGACTGCGTGCTGATGTTCTTCGACCGCCTGCTCGCCTTCGATCACGTCCGCCACCAGATCCACATCATCGCCATCGCCGACGTAGGCGCCGAAGAGCCGCGCAGTGCGTACAAGCGCGCCATGCGCGACATCGACACCCTGGAGCGCAAGCTTGCCGCCGGACTCAAGCGCCATTCGCTTTCCCCCGCGCCGCGCAAGCATCCCAAGCCGCTTCAGCCGCGCGCCAACACGTCGAAGGAAAAATTCCTTGAGGCAGTTGAGAAGGCCAAGCAGTACATCGCGGCCGGCGACGTCTTCCAGGTCGTGCTCTCGCAACGCCTCGAGTTCGATGCCGATAGCGATCCCTTCTCCGTCTATCGCGCGTTGCGAACGGTGAATCCGTCGCCCTACATGTATTTCCTGCGCATGGGCAAGCTCACCGTGCTCGGCTCCTCGCCCGAAATGCTGGTGCGCTGCACCGCCGGCAAGCTGGAGTACCGGCCGATTGCGGGCACGCTGCCGCGCGGCGCCACCGACGAGGAAGATGCCGCGCTGGAAAATCGTCTGCGCAACGACGAAAAAGAGCGCGCCGAGCACGTCATGCTCGTGGACCTCGGGCGCAACGACATCGGAAGGGTCAGCGAGTACGGTTCGGTGAAAGTTAAAGACCTGATGTACGTGGAGCGCTACTCGCACGTGATGCACCTGGTTTCGGCGATCGAAGGAAAGCTGCGGCCCGATCTCGACGCGCTCGACGCCTTCGCCGCCTGCTTCCCCGCCGGCACGCTCACTGGCGCACCGAAGGTCCGCGCCATGCAGATCATCGAGGAACTGGAGCCGACGCGTCGCGGCGTGTATGGCGGATCGGTGCTCTACGCCGATTTCGCGGGCAATCTCGATTCCTGCATCGCCATCCGCTCCATGCTGGTGAAAGACGGCCGCGCTTACGTGCAGGCGGGCGCGGGCATCGTCGCCGACTCGATCCCCGAACGCGAGTACGAGGAGTGCATGAACAAAGCGCGCGCGGTGGTGCGGGCCGCGGAAGTGGCGCGGGGCGGGTGAGACATTTTTGATTTTCGATTTATGATTTTTGATTGAAAATCAGCTCCCGCATTTCCGTAGCACTGGCGTCCCGCCAGTCACGTTGTCTCTGCGGACTCTGCCACTCCGCGACCTCTGCGCTCGTCTTCTGCCTTCCGTAGCACTGGCGTCCCGCCGGTCACGCGGAACTCGGCGATGCGATTCTGTGTACCAGGCCGACACGTCCCAGGTCAGACCCCCTCCCCGGTGCCATGTAATGCTTTCAATAAGATCACTCTGGGTTACCCTGGGTAACCCAGGGAACCGGCCCCTCGCAGCGAGATTGTACTCATTGGTAAACGCCATCCGGCATGGTACCCCCTCCCCGATTATCCAAGGAATGCAGGGAATGGCGTGGGGTATCCAAGGCGCGGTCCAAGCGGCGTCCAACAGGAGCGCATTCCTGAGTGGATTCGTCTATGTTGTCAAAGAGCTAACGGGAGTGGTGTAGAGACACCACCCCCTTGCGCTTGTGCGCACGAGACGAGAATAGCGGGCGGCCGAGAAGGTGTCGGTGACGTAGCGCACCGATTAGTGTGACAAGGCGTAGAGCGGAAAACGTCTCGTCTGGTCCCCGATTTATCCAGAGTTTCAGAAAACGCACCCTTAAAGTTTGGCAGAGGTAACTTCAAGTCCCGCGCTCGATAAGAACGTTGATCGCGCGCACCTGTTCATCCGTTGGACGCTCGCATACTTCTATTTCGTCCGCGAAGACAAACAAGTCGGGAATGACGTCCTTGAATCGGTTGTCATGACGGAAAAAGTAGCGGGGTTTGCCGCCGTCGAGTGTTCCGCTCGAAACAACTCCCATGCGGGTGTTCGGAGCAGATACGAAGCGAACATATGTTTCGTCATCGAGTAGTTCGTTGAGCTCTGTCAGCATGTAACGCACCTTTGTTTTTTCTTGTGTCGCCTATTTAGATGCGCAACAAAGGGGAAAATGGCCTGATAAAAGATTTGCGTGTTCCTGTTCGGTGTTGCTAGTTACAAAGTGTTGATTCCGAAAGTCTGAAGCGTAAAATCCGCAATCAGGCATGTGTGTGCTTAGCGGAGGAATTTTGGGCGAAGCAAGATTCCCCGCCGGACCGCTCGCCTATTCTTGAATTCAGAACGAGTCCATGAGCAGGAGACACTATGGCCCCTGTTTGGCTAGTAATGCTTATCTGGCTCTTGCTCGGAATGGTTGCCTTGGTCGGTTTTGTCGCAACCGGCGATGCAAAAACCGGCGGCTTCGCCCTGCTGTTCCTTGGTATTGGCGGAGCTTGGTGGTTCACGCGTTTGGCCGGACGGCGACAGCGACCCGTTCCTGGACGTGGTGAACGGGATTCGGATAGCTCTGTCGATGACAACAGTCCCTTTGACCCGAACGAAATGCAGGCCACAGTAGAACGCCTTAAAGCCGAAGGCCGATTGCCGCCAATGGAAGACTTTCTTCGCGCAATGGGGGACATTCGCGCGAAGTACAGGGACGAACTTCTTGAAGAACGGAGAAGCGGATCCGGTCGTGAACGGAAGCGGCTAGCGGCATCCGAACCGAACCGACCTCTGATCAATGAGTCGGTGACAGCTATCGATTCCGACCAAGGCCGGAAAGTGATTCGAGTCATCCGGCCGGGAAATGACCCACTCCCGCATGGAATGGAAATCAGGGATCTATGGATATGCACTCAATGTGGCCGATTTCGCGGTCAGTGGCGACCAAAAGGTATGACTCACACGCCAGGATCACGATTGAGCATCTGCTACTACACACAATTATGCAAGTGTGAGGAAGCGGACGACGAGCTCCATGAGGAGTGGCCAGGATTTGATTTCAAGAGAGCTATTGAATTGTGCCATTGTTGCGGGGCAGAACCGATTTTGACAGGCTCGAAGTATTCTCCGTGGTTCTGCGCGGATTGCGAAGAATTCGTTTACCGCCTAAATCGCAGCTATTCTAGATATGTGATTCCATTCGGCAGACACTCACTCCACGCTGGGCTCAGCTTGACTGGAGTTGCAGCAAACGATCCAAGTGAATGCGATGCTTTCGCCGTGCGCTGGCGAGAAGTATCAAATGAGATTGCGAAAATCGAGGAAGGCGCCGCTGCAACAGCCTGCGACAATTTGCGCCGATTAGGATTCACGCAAGCAGGGGACGTCAAGTTTCTGGAGTATCGAGCCGCGCTGAGAAGCAATCCTCCCGACAAAGAATTGGCATTCCGAAGGTTGTGCGCGCTTGTCGGAATCCAGACTTAAATTGCTGGCACTCCATGTTTCAGAACAGATTGAGGGTGCTCGACATCTCGCCGGATTTGCGGCGATTTGGGAACGGATCGAGATCAGCGCGCCCACATCTGCCAACAGCGGGCAGATGTGGGGCACCACTTGTGAATGCGTGGGCGATTTCTCACGCACCCTGCGGGCGCTGGGAAATATAACTCGCAATTCGCTCCCCCGGCTTGCGCCGGGGGCTACAATCTTTTGCCGCCTGTGGCGGCTGGCATTCCGAATTGGGAATTCACGGATGACCTTTTGTTCCCGCCGGTTACACTGTTGGCGATGCTTTCAGCTTGGCTGTTCCGCAAAGTGCATGGTGGAATCCAGCTCTCGATGGGCGTCGCCGTACTTGCATTGGCTTTAACGAGCCCGTTATCGGCCGCGGTTCCGCAGGCAAACGGGACGGCGGTCGCCACCGCCGCTGTCGATGCGCAAATTCGTGCATTCCTGGAACGGGAACTCTCCGTCCATCTCGACGCCATTCACAACCTGAATCCTCCACAGGACCGCGTGTTGGGCGCGCTCACCACCGGAGACTTCTCCTGGGGAACGTTCATGGGCGCGCTGGCGTACTATTCGGCCGAAACCGGACAGCGCCAACTCGCCGGCCGCGATCTGCCTTCGCTCATCGGACAGATCGGATTGATTGAGGCGCGCAACGGCGGCAAGACATGGGCGCAACTGGCGGCGGCGCGCTCTCTGCTATCGTTCGGCGCGGATTTGGCGGCGAATCCTGTGTGGCAAAGCCTCTCGCCGGCCGAGCGCGACGAATGGCAAGTGCTGCTCAACACCGACCGCTTCTACGATCGCAAAACGCAGCAGGTGATTCACCTGCCGTCGAATTACTACGGTGTGGCCGCGCGCATCGCCGCCATCGATTACCGGCTCGGAATCTTTCGCGACAAAGCCGCGGTGGATATCCTGCTCGATCGCGCCGCGCAACAGTTCACCGCGGGCGCAATCTATTCGGACGACGATCCACCGACCGGCCGCTACGACCGATATCCCAATGAGTACGCGCGCGACCTGTACATCGCCGCCAAACTGGTGGGCCGCACCGACTTGATGACCGCGCTTTCGCCCAGCCTCAAGGAGCAGATGAAGCTCTGGTGGGACATTGTCGCTCCCGACGGTTATGCCTATAACTGGGGACGCACGATCGGCGATATCAGCTACATGGATACGCTGGAGATCGTCGCCTTTCTCGGAGAGTATCCGCAGTTCCGCCCTGCGCCGTTGCCGGAACTGGCTTCCGTCTTTGCCGCCGCCTGGCGATCGCTGCGCCAGGACTTCAACGACCAGACACACCTGCTCTCGATTTTCGATTACGGCCGCGGCAACTATAAGTACATCAGCCGCTCGCGGGAATGGCAGCAGACGACGCAGTTCTTCGGCAAGCTTGCGCAGGCCGAGACGACGCTGCACCAAGCGCTCGTCGCCGAACACGTCGAAAGTTTTCCCGCTGCGCCCGATCTGCCGCAGGTCGCGCGCTTTGAATTCTTCCGCAAGAGCGAACGGCCGGCTGGCGTGTGGGCGGTTCGCCTGGGACGATTGCGTTTTGCGCTTCCGATTGTCACCGGGCCGGAAGCGTCCGTTTCCGATTACCAGCCCGCGCCGGCCGGATTGCCGGGGATCGCGCCTCCGGTCGAGCAGATCTATCCCTTCCTGGTTCCGTTTATTGAGCTGAAAGACGGAAGCATATTGGCGGCGACCGATGCGGCGGATGTAATCGAGCCGTCGGCGGATGGGAAAACGTTGACCGTCACCTGGCATCGGTGGGTGAAGCCGGGCGGTCCACCGGCTACATTCGTTTCGCCGGGGCTTACCTCGACGGTTCGCTGGGAAATCCGCGGAGATCGCCTGCTGCGCACCGAGACGCTGACCGCCTCGAAACCGATCAACGTGCGGCGCTGGTGGGTGGCTGTCCCGAGCACCGACGATCGTGACGTGCCTAAGACGGTTGGCGGGATTCGCTCGGACCGGTTGGAATCTTCTCATGCGGATATCGGGGTCCGGCTGCTTCATGCCGACTGGCCTGTTGAGCTCACGGTATTGGCTCCCGGTAACGGTGCGCTGGGCCGCGGCGCCCGGCGCCCCATTCCCCTTCATCTGCAATTCGAGTCCAAAGGTTTCTCCATCGTGCCGGGCAAACCGAGGAAATGGGAGATCGAACTGCAAGAACTACCGCCGACGGATGACCGCTAACTTATGAAAATGTGAAAATCCAGTGCGCCGCGATCTGGGGCGCACGCAAGCGTGCCGGAGCCGCGTTACACTTGCCCTTCATGGCTTCCGATCGCCGCCCCTTCTTCCATGTCGACATGGACGCCTTCTTCGTCTCGGTAGAGGAGT
>JBOGLI010000899.1:0-14043 GCA_050746165.1 Terriglobales bacterium
GACTCCGCCAGCGTTCCCGACTCCGCCAGCGTTCCCGACTCCACCAGCGTTCCCGACTCCGCCAGCGTTGCCGACGCCACCAGCGTTGCCGACGCCACCAGCGTTCCCCATGCCGCCAGCGTTGCCGACGCCGCCAGCGTTGCCCATGCCGCCAGCGTTGCCGACGCCACCAGCGTTCCCGACGCGGCTAGCATTGCCGACCGATCCGGTTCCAATTTGCGCCTTACCGATAGAACCCTTCTTGGAAGCCAAGAGGGCCTTCTTCACCGCAGCGCGATTCTTGATCAACGATTTCTTCTGCATACCATCCCCCAGAACGCGTTTCGCGTTTTCTTGAATTTAATTCCTTGTAGTTGGATCGTCCCCCGAACGACTTTCTTAATTGCACCTGACGTGCCATTCCGCCGCCCGGCGGTGGAGCAGAGGTAAGTACCTCAAAACTCAAAGGAATGGGATTAAGGCGGGGAATCCAGAATGGGAAAGCTAGGGGTGGAACGGTCAATTCTTGACCCAACGGTAAATAATTTTTTACTGTCTACTCTGGTGAAATATTATACTTCCGGCACAAGTACTTTAATTGCTGTGGTTTAAGCCTAAGTAGCTCGGCGGCGGTCACTTTTTTACCTTTAGACCTGCGCAGCGCAGCACGAATATAAGCGCACTCGATGCGCGCCATCTCGTCGGTAAAATCAATCCCGCCCTCCGGGATCAGAAGCTTCTCTTGTCCGGCGGTACTGGTATAGACGAGTTGCTGGGGCAGGTCCCGCGGGGTAATTATCTGCGCCTCGCTCATCAGTACAAGTCGCTGCACCACGTTCTCGAGCTCGCGAACGTTTCCACTCCATGCGTGTTCTTCCAGAATCTCCATGGCCTCCCCGTCAATTCGCTTGAGAGGAACATGGTTGGTGGCGCAATAGAGACGGAGGAAGTGGTCGGCGAGGAGTGCGATATCTCCGCCCCGCTCGCGCAACGGGGGGAGGAAGATCGGCACCACGTGAATGCGGTAGTAAAGGTCCTCACGGAACCGTCCGGCTCGGACCATCGTCTCCAGGTCTTCGTTGGTCGCGGTGATGAGGCGAAAGTCAACGTGTTTCGAGGTGCGGCCTCCGATGCGGGTGACGGTGTGTTCCTCCAGCACCCTCAGCAGCTTGGTTTGCATGTCGATGCCGAGGGTGGCGATCTCATCGAGGAACAGCGTTCCGCCGTCCGCGGTTTCGATCTGCCCGGGGCGGGCGGCATGGGCGCCGGTGAACGCTCCTTTTTCGTGACCGAATAATTCGGCTTCGATGAGCGATTCCGGAAGCGCGGCGCAATTGAGGCTGACGAACGGCTTATCCTTGCGATTGCCCGCCTTGACGATCGAGCGTGCCACCAGCTCTTTGCCGGTGCCGCTCTCTCCCCGCAGCACAACGGTTGTTTCCGTGTTGCAGACGCGCAGGATAGCGTCGTACACGCGGCGCATGGCTTCGCTACCACCGATCAAGTCATAGAAGGAATAGCGGGCGGTGATCTGCTCGCTCATACGCCGGCGTTCGATTTCCGCGCTGCGCTTCTTCAGTGCACGTTCGATCACCACCTGCACTTCCCGGAAGTCGATGGGCGCGACGAACAGATCTTCAATCTGCGATTGCGCCGCCGCCAGCCGGAGTTCGGCATCGGAGACGCGCGTGAATGCGATCAGGATCAGGTCCTGGTTGAAACTGCGCGCGCCGGCAAGCATCTGGAGCGTCTGCGCGGGAGCCATGCCGAGCGTGTCCAGGTCGAGTAAAACGCCCTCCAGGCTCTCCTGTGCGGCTAATGCGGCGAATTGCCCCCATGACAGCAACGAGCGGAGAGTGAAACTCGCACCCAGTGCCTGCTGGATCTGATCCATGGCAACCGTATCGGCGGTGACGACGGCTACGCGTCGCGTGTCCGGAGCCGGAGAAGTGGCGGCAGCATGCATGGAAGGTCGTCTTGAACGGCTGTTGCAAGGCCCTATGGCCGGGGAGTGCGCGCATTATGGCAAAAAAATGACCGCAGCAGCAGAAAAACTTTTGCCGGCGATTTACCCCGAGAGCTGGCGATTCGTGGGTCAACAACGGTATTCCATGCTGGATACCCATCCCACCGGCATGCTTGAGTGTGCTTGCTTCCGATGCTATGTTGGAGCGCTGCCCGTACCTCTTTGCAACGGCTATGGAAACTCAACGGGAGTCCAAATCGATCGGCATTCGCAAGATCCTGCTGGCAACCGATTTCGGACCGATCACGCAAGCCGCGCTGCACTATAGCCTGGCCATCGCCCGACGCTATTCCGCGACGGTGTACCTGGTGCACGTGGTGCCGCATGAGATGTTCCAGTTCAGCGGTTCCGACGACAAAACCACCCTCGACGAAGCTTGGCGCGAGGCGCAACGGCACATGACCGACCTGTTGATTGGCGGCCATCTGCAGGGCGTCCAGCACCAGGTGCTGGTAGAGCAGGGAAACGTGTGGGCGGTGCTTTCGGCAAAGATCGACGAACTTTCGATCGATCTCCTGGTTGTCGGTACGCACGGCCGCAGCCGGATCGGGAAGCTGTTGCTGGGATCGGTGGCGGAAGAGATTTTCCGGCAGGCCAAGTGTCCGGTACTGATGGTCGGGCCGAAAGCGCCGGTCCCGCGAGGACAGGGACTGCAGCGAATCCTGTTCTGTACCGGGTTCAGCCATCATTCCCTGCAAGCGGGCGCGTTTGCTCTCTCGATGGCCGAGCGGCAGGGTGCGGAACTCATCCTCCTGCACGTGCATACGGGGGAGGTGCCATCAGCCGGCGAGCGTGACGCATTGCGCAAGACGAGCTGCGAGAAGCTGATCGCGCTCGTTCCGGCCGACACGGCGCTGCCGCGCCCGCCAACGTGCCTGGTGGAATTCGGGCCGGCGGCGGAAAGCATTCTCAACGTCGCGCAGAAACATCAGCCGACGCTGATCGTCATGGGCGTGCGGCAGCCGGTTGGCTTCGCGCGCCGGCTAAAGTGGGCAACGGCGTACGAGGTGGTCAGCCATGCGCCGTGCCCCGTCCTGACCGTCCGCACCGCGATCCAGGACTAACCGATGCCCAAATGCACGCAGTGTAAGCGCGAGTACGAGGGCGAGGGGCCGCTGTGCGATGCGTGCATGAGCGCGGCTCCCGGACCGGTGCGGATGGTGCTCACTCCCGGGCCGGGGTTGTCGGCGCCCGCCACGCTGGTGCTGGTTGGCCTCAACGCGGCGATGTTCCTCTACATGGTCGCCAAGGGTGCGTCGTTGATGCACCCCAACGCACAGCAGATCCTGCGGTTCGGCGCCAGCTTTGGTCCGCTGACCTTGGGCAGCCAGTGGTGGCGGATGCTGTCCGCCATCTTCGTTCACATCGGCCTGGTCCACCTGCTGATTAATGAATGGTGTTTGTGGGACCTGGGCTTCATGGCGGAGCAGCTTTACGGACCGCGTACGTTCCTCGCGGTGTATTTGCTGTCAGGGCTCACGGGGACGCTGGTCAGCGTCGCCTATAACCCGCATATCGTGAGCGCGGGCGCGTCGGGGGCGATTTTCGGCATTGCCGGGGCGCTGATCACGACGCTCCACTTTGGACATATTCCGGCGCCGCGCAAGGCGCTGCGCGCCAGCGTCATCAGCTTGATCGTTTTCGCCGTATTCAATCTTGCCTACGGATTCCAGAAGGGCGGCATCGACAACGGCGCGCACGTCGGCGGATTATTCGCGGGCTTGATCCTGGGCGCCGTGCTGAGCCGCGACTTCACGGCCACGCCGGCGCATCCGCGCAGCATGCACGTGTGGGCGATCCCGCTGTACGCAGTCCTCCTGTTTGGAGCGACTCTCGGCGTGCGGCACGCGAATGCGCCGCTGGTCGCGCGCAGCCAGGCGGAGGAGCGGCTCGCGAGAGGCGACGTCAAAGGCGGCAAGCAGGAACTCGAAGCGCTGGTTCGAGAACATCCCAAATACGGTGACGGGTGGATGGCGCTGGCGGAACTCGACCTGCGCCTGAACCTGCCGAAAGATGCGGAGCACGCACTCAAAATGGCGGCCGAGGCGGATCCGAAAAACGAGGCGCCGCTGCGCCTACTGGCGATCCTGTACATGAATACGAACCGCTTCCAGGAAGCGGCCGACATCATCAAGCGTATGACGGAGGCGAATCCGAAGGACGTGGATGCTTACGTCAATCGAGGGGTGGCGCTCAACCGGCTGGACAAGCCGCAGGAGGCGATCGAGTCATTCAAGAAGGCAGTCGAGCTGAATCCGAAGCTGCCGGTGGCGTGGTACAACCTCGGCCTGAGCGAGATGTCCGTGAAGCAGTACGACGGGGCGATCGCGGCATTCCAGAAGGTCACGACGATGGTGCCCGACGACGCCGACGCATGGATCTGGCTCTCGAATGCATATCAGCAAAAGGGAATGAGCCGGGAAGCGAACCAGGCGTACGAGAAGGGCTACGAACTTCGCGTGCAGCGCGCGCGGCAAATGCAGCAACAACAACAACAGCGCCAGCAACAGTAACTGCCCACAAGCGCAATCCAGATGTCAGAAGCCGCTGGCTACCTTTTTGATGAGATCGCCCGAGAACTCGATGGGCAGTTTCCCCAGGTATTCGACGACTCCGGCATCATCGTTCGCGCGGGCGATCATCTCCAGGGTTTCCAGCATCGCCGGGAAATCAGCAGGGACAGCGTCAGGATGGACTTTCATCACCCGCGGGAAATCAGTCGCGGTGACCTTGGCGTCCACGGACCACAATTGCTCGCTGATTTTTTCGCCGGGGCGGCGGCCGACACACTGGATTTCGATGTCCTTGCCGGGGCGAAGGCCTGAGAACTCGATCAGTTTGCGGGCCAGGTCGATGATGCGTACCGGATCGCCCATGTCGAGCATGTACACGCTGCCGTCGCTGCCAAGCGAGGCCGCTTGCAACACCAGTTGGACGGCTTCCGGAATGGTCATGAAATAACGCGTCATGTCCTCATCGGTGATGGTGACCGGACCGCCGGCCTCGATCTGGCGAAGGAAGATCGGCACCACGCTTCCCCGACTGCCCAGCACATTTCCGAAACGGACACAGGCGCAACGTGTTGTTACGGAACGGTGGGGATCGGCAGCCCAGCGCTGCACCACCATTTCCGCTACCCGCTTGGAAGCGCCCATGACGCTGGACGGGCGGACAGCCTTATCGGTCGAGATCATCAAGAAGCGTTCGCTCTCGAATTCGATGGAGGCTTCCAGAAGTTCGCGCGTGCCAATCACGTTATTCAGGATCGCCTGGCTGCAGTTCTTTTCCATGACCGGCACGTGCTTGTAGGCGGCAGCGTGCAATACCACGTGCGGCCGGTAGGTCTGGAAGACGCGCCGGATCCTGTTCTTGTCCTGAATATCTTCGAGAACGGGAACGATCTCGGCGCCGCTGGCGGAGCCCTGCAACTGGGCCCCCAGTTCGAAGACGGAATTTTCGTCGCGCTCCAGCATGACTAACTGGCGAACCGGGAGACGCTTTACCTGGCGGCAGATCTCGGAACCGATTGAACCGCCGGCGCCCGTAACCAGCACCACTCGATCGCGGAACGCGTCCACCACCAGTTCATGCGGCTGGCTTTCAGGCAGCGCCTTGTCGAGTACCCGGGCCGGGTCGGCAAGGGCCGAAATTCGGACCTCGCCGCGCATCACGTTGGAGGTGGAAGGAAGCAAGTGCACTTCGACCCCGAACTCCGTCGCGGACGAGATCGCAGATCCCAGGCAATCGAGACTGGCATCGGAGATCAGGACCAGGTCGATAGCGTGCGCCGCCAAGAGTCGCGGCAGGTCGGAGGGTGAGCCGATCACGGGGAATCCACCGATGAGCAGGCCGAGAATGCGTTCCTCGGTCGCCAGCAAACCGACCACGTGGATACCGCTGAAGGAACTGACCTGCCGGACGGCGGTAGCGAGCGAAGGTTCGCTGCCGAGCAGCAGGGTGCGGCGGCGCTTTTCGCGCGAGCCGCTGGCTTCGTAAGTGAATCGTCGAAAGGCGCGGACGCCACCGGCAAGGGCGAGAAAAGTCCCGAATTCAACCAGGATCACGCCGATCGGGACCTGCGCCCACCACAGCCGGCTGGCAAAGGAAAGGCGCAGCAGCCCCATCAGGACGGTGCAGGGCAGGGCGGCAGTGACGAGGGTAAGCGCGTCGTGCATGCCGAAGTAGCGCCACACGACGAGGTGTCCGCCGAAATACCGGATCGTAATCGGACGGATCAGCGGAACCAGGAGCGTCCACGCCCACAAAATCGGCTGGTGGCTGACGGGAATATTCCAGTCGAAGCGGATCTCAAAGGCGATGCGAATGGCGACCGCGGCCACCACAGTGTCGATCGCGAGTTGGAGACCTCGCGTAAAAACCCAGCGCGGCAGGCGATCGATAAACCTACCGAGGGCCGCGTTCGGCGAAAAACTTGCGGGAAACCGATCTTCACCCATCGACAAAACTCAGTTGCCAAAACCCAGGTCGGGCCGGATACGCTTGTGCTCGGCCCGGGGCGCGAGCGTGAAAGTTACAGGACTAAGGATTGCATGGATTCGAACAGTGCCTACTGAGGCGTTGAAAGAGTCTGGCAAAAAGATCGCCTGCTGGCAAGGGTTTTCTGGCTTGAGGCATGCGATAAAATGTGCGCGAGCTTAATCCGGAGGCCTGTTCATCGGGGATTTCTTATCATGCTCGGTCGTGGTCTGCACGCGAAACAGGCCGGACGAATTGCAAGGGTGCCTGGAATCGATTGCCTGCCTGCGAGACCGGCCCGCGCAAGTGGTCGTCGTCGACAACGCGTCTGCCGGCTGCGACACGCGAAACGTGGCGGAACACTGGCACACAACGTATGTCATAGAGCCGGTGCCAGGTCTGAGCCGCGCGCGTAACCGGGGCGTGCGCACCTCCACCAGCGAGATTATCGCGTTCGTCGACGACGATGCCCGGCCCGATCCCAACTGGATATCGGAACTGGCGCGAGAGTTCGAAGATCCGCAAGTGATGGCGGTTGCCGGACGTGCACTTCCGGTCACCGTAAAAACCGACGCGCAGAAACTCTACAGCAGCCTGGGCGGCTATGACCGTGGGTACAGCAGCCGCATGGTTCTTGACCGGCAAACTCCGAATTGGTTCGAGATGGCGAACTTTGGCGGCATCGGCATTGGTATGAATATGGCGTTCCGGCGCGAGGCCTTTCGTCTGTGGCCGGGTTTTGACGAACGCCTCGGGCGCGGCGCCGCTGTTCCCGGTAATGAAGAGCATCACGCTTTCTTTTCATTGATTGACCGGGGGTGGCGCGTAATCTATACGCCATCGGCGATCGTGCACCATCCCTTCCCAAGCACGTGGGAAGAGTTTCGCGAGCAACAGCTCGAGACACTGAGCTGTGGTTTCGGCTACCTGACATTCCTGTTGCGGAATGAACCGCGGTACCGCGGCGAATTGCTGCGCTTCGCGTTCCGGCGGTTGCGCTGCAAAGCGGCCAATTGGCGCCATGCACCGGCCCAATACCGCCGCCTGATTCCTCTTTGGCGGCAAGTGCCGGCGATGCTCCGGTGCGCGGTGCGCAGCCTGGCGGCGGCACGACGCGTTCGGCCGGACGCAATCGAATAACGCTACGATGAAAAGTTAGCGCCCGTGCCCCCTGCTATCTTCGTCCATCCGGGCATTCATTTTCGCGGTGATCTCGTTGCGCACTTCCCACAGCGCCTTGTACAGTGTGCCCCGCTCCATGCGTTGTTGCAGGATTTCCACCGGAGTACCCATCGTGCCGACCACCTCGCCGCCAATGATGCGCTGCGCCAGTTTCAGGTGATGGAAGCGGAAGGCCTGCATGCGCTCGTCGAAGTTCAGCAACTCCTCGGCAAGGTCGTGCAACGCCAGGAAGTCGGAGTGACGGCGATAGAGATCGTCCACGCTGAGCCCAGCCTTTTGCAGTTCGTGCATGAAAGACTCGCCGAGCGGTGGGCCGATGTGCAGCAGCGCGACGAAGCCGGGTGAATCCAGCCCGCTGCCGTGTCCGAGTCCGGCGCGAATCACGTGGTATTCGTAGGGCGTGATCGTTTCCAGTACGTGCAGGAGCGAAATTGGAGGCTCCAACATCAGCAGCGCGCGCCGGATCAGGCGCGTGGCGCGGTCGTACTCTCCACGTTCGACGTGTTCCTTGGCCCGCGTCAGCTCCCACGCCGCGCCCTTCATCAGCAGCTCCGAGCTTTGGTGGACCACCTGGAAGGTAAGCTCGTCCGGGTGCAGCATCTCGTCCGGCGTTTTTTGCAATGCGAGCAGTTCGTCTGTGCGCAGGTAGCGCTCGTAGTCGCTCGCGGCGGTGCCGGGCAGGATGGGTTTGGTCAACTCGTTGCGATCGGTCACCGAGTTCCCCCCTCAGGATTGTCGTGGACTGCGTTCCTCGCGGACGATCTCGCCATCGCGCATATAGATCTGCCGGTCGGCGATGGCGGCGGCCTCGGGATTATGCGTGATCATGAGCACCGTCTGGCCGAGTTCCCGGTTCGTGTGCCGAAGGAGGCCGAGAACGATATCCGAATTCTTGGTGTCGAGATTGCCCGTAGGCTCGTCGGCAAGGATGATGGCCGGCTTGTTCACCAGAGCGCGGGCAAGCGCCACGCGCTGCTGCTCGCCGCCGCTCAGCTCCGAGGGACGGTGTTCGAGGCGCTTGTCGATGCCCAGCATCTTGACTATGCGCTCGATGTAATCGGTTTCAGCGCCATTGCGCCCGGCGATGTTCTGCGCGATCTCGATGTTCAGGCGCGCGCTCAGCGTCGGCAGCAGGTTGAATTTTTGGAAGACAAATCCGATCTTGCGCTTGCGCATGCGCGTGCGCTCGGCGTCGGAGAGCCGCGAGAAGTCATCGCCGTCCACGACCACCCGGCCGCCGTCGGCGTGGGTCAGGCCACCGAGCATGTAGAAGAGCGTGGACTTGCCGCTGCCCGAAGGTCCAACAACGGCCACAAACTCGCCCTTTTCGACGGTGAACGAGACGTCGCGCACGGCCAGCACTTCTATCTTGCCGACGTGATACACCTTGCGGACGTTTTCTACCTGGATGATCGGCGCCATGAGAACAAACCTTGAGTTTACAACAGGCTTGGATGCGGCAGGCCGCTGCGCCGCAATCCATGCTAGGGCGGGCGGCGGTTTGAGTATAGAATGAGGCGCTTTTCGCGGGGCGGAGGACATCATGGCAACCATCGCGGCCGGCGCCGGCCTAGAGGAAGTTTCCTTATTCATCAATGGCGAGAGACGCATCTCGAAGGGTTCCTCCGAACCTCTGTTCAACCCCGCGACGGGTGCAACTGTCGCTATCCTGCATCATTCCACGGAGGAAGAGATCGAGGCCGCGGTCGAAGCGGCGTACCAGGCATTTCCGGCGTGGAGCTCGACTCCGGTTCTGCAGCGCTGCCGCGTCTTCTTCCATTTTCATTCGGTGCTGGAGAAACATGCGGACGAGTTGATCCGCATGGTCACCGAGGAAAACGGCAAGACTCTGGAAGAAGCGAAGGGCTCGTTCGCGCGCGGGTTGGAGTGCATTGAGTTCGCCGCGGGCGCGACCTCGCTGATGATGGGCGACACGGTCGAGAACGTCGGGACTGGCGTGGACGGCTATTCCATCCGCCAGCCGCTCGGCGTGTGCGCGGGCATCACGCCGTTCAACTTCCCATTCATGGTGCCGCTGTGGATGTATCCGATGGCGATCGCCTGCGGCAACACGTTCGTGCTGAAGCCCTCCGAACGCGTCCCGCGCACCGCCGTCAGGACCGCGGAACTGCTGCACGAAGCGGGATTGCCTGCGGGCGTGCTCAACGTCGTGCACGGCGCCAGGAGCACGGTCGATGCGATCCTCGCGCATCCGAAGATCCGCGCGGTGTCGTTTGTCGGATCGAGCGCGGTCGCGAAGTACATCTACGCAACCGCGGCGGCGAACGGCAAACGCGTGCAGGCCCTTGGAGGGGCGAAGAACCATTCGGTCGTGATGCCGGATGCGGACTTGAAGAACGCGGCGCAGGTGGTGATGGCGTCGAGCTTCGGATGCGCCGGGGAACGGTGCGTTGCAACCAGCGTGGTCGTGGCGGTCGGCGAGATCGGCGACAAACTCGTGGGCGAACTGCGCAGGCTCGCCGACGAGATGAAGGTCGGCGACGGCGCGCAGAAGGACACGGTGATGGGGCCGATCATTACGCAAGAGGCGAATTCCCGCATTCGCAGCTTCATCGACAAGGGAATCGACGAGGGCGCGAAGCTGATGCGCGATGGACGCGAGGATGCGTGCACCCAATCTGACGGCAATTTCCTCGGGCCGACCATCTTCGACGAGGTGAAGCCGACGATGTCGATCGCGCGCGAGGAGATCTTCGGGCCAGTGCTCTCGGTGGTGCGCGTCAAGACGATGGACCAGGCGCTCGAAGTCATCCAGTCCTCGCGCTACGGGAACGCGTCGTCAATCTTCACGCGCAACGGAAAAACCGCGCGCGAATTCGTGACGCGCACGCAGACTGGAATGGTCGGCGTGAACGTCGGCGTGCCCGCTCCGACCGCGATTTTTCCCTTCGCCGGATGGCGCGGGTCCTTCTTCGGCGACCTGCACGCGCTGGGGAAAGATTCGGTGCAGTTCTATACCGAGAGCAAGGTTGTGACCGCGCGATGGCCGGAAAATTAGGCGCGAGCCAACGAATTTCAGGGCAGTTGCAGGAGCGATTCGACACGGAGACACGGAAGCACGGAGATTGAATTTTCTTCCTCCGTGTTTCCGTGCCTCCGTGTCGACCGTCTATCGATCGGGAAATCTCTGCATGAACTCCACGACCTACGCTGAAGTTCCCGCGACCTTCGGCACGTCGCTATACGTCGCGCGCTTGATGAAATTGCCCGATCCGGCTTTGCCGAGGAACTGATCTTTTTCGACCAGCACCTTGCCGCGCGCCATCACGACGTCAGGCATACCGGTCACGGTGATGCCCTCGAACATCGAGTAGTCCACGCGCATGTGGTGCGTCTTGGCCGAAATCGTGTGCTTGCGGTTCGCGTCGAAGATGACGATGTCGGCATCGCTACCGACGGCAATCGTGCCTTTGCGCGGATAAAGGCCGAAGAGCTTGGCCGGCGTGGTAGCGGTGAGTTCGACGAAGCGGTTCACGCCGAAGCGTCCGTCGGAGACACCCCCGGAATAAATCAGGCTCATGCGATGCTCGATTCCCGGGCCGCCATTCGGAATCTTGGTGAAGTCGTTCCTGCCAAGCTCCTTCTGCTCCTTGAAACAGAAGGGGCAGTGGTCGGTTGAGACGACGCTGAGCTGGTCGTGCTTCAGGCCACTCCAGAGTTTTTCCTGGTTCCATTTCTCGCGCAGCGGCGGCGTGAATACGTATTTGGCGCCCTCGAAGCCGGGCGCGTCCATATTGTCGAGCGACAAATAAAGATATTGCGGGCAAGTCTCGGCGTAGACGGGGAGGCCGCGATCGCGTGCCTCGCGAACTTTCTCCAGCGCGTCGAAGCAGCTCAGGTGGACGATGTAGAGCGGCGCGCCCGCCATCTCCGCCAGTGCCACGGCGCGGCCAACTGCTTCGGCCTCCGCGGTCGTTGGTCGCGTGAGCGCGTGATACTTGGGCGCGGTCTTCCCCTGTGCCAGCGCTTCCTTCACGATAACGTCGATGGCGCTGCCGTTATCGGCGTGCATGCAGACCATGGCGCCATTTTTCGCCGAGGCGCGCAGGGCCTTGAAGATGCTGGCATCGTCGAGCATGAGCACGCCGGGATAGGCCATGAACAGCTTGAAGCTGGTGACGCCCTCGCGCACCATGTCGTTCATCTCTTCCAGGCGCGCATCCGGCAGGTCGGTGATGATGCAGTGGAAGGCGTAGTCGATAGTGGCGCGCGATTCCGCCTTCTTCATCCATGTATCGAAGGCGGTGCGCAGCGACTGGTCTTTGCCCTGGATGGCGAAGTCGATGATGGTCGTCGTCCCGCCGAAGGCCGCGGCGCGCGTGCCGGTCTCGAAGTCATCGGCACTGGTCGTGCCGCCGAAAGGCATGTCGAGATGGGTGTGGACGTCGATGCCACCGGGCAGGACGAGCTTGCCCGCGGCGTCGAGGACTTTCTTCGCATTGTCGCGCGGCAAACTGGCAGCGATGGCCGAGATCTTGCCATCGGCAATGCCGATGTCGGCGCGGTAGGTGTCGGTGGCGGTGGCGACGGTGCCGTTCACGATGATGGTGTCGAAGGTCAAAGCGAGCCTCCCGAGCGGGATTGCCGATATAAGTACCGGCGCATCATATGCGGCTTCGTGCGCGTGCACAACCGGGTCGCGCAACATCTCGGATCGGCAAAGATTGACCGGCTTCGATGGCTGTCGCTATACTGTAGCCAGATGTGCTACAGGAGTACGCGATGAAATTTGTCAGCACGCGAGAGCTGCGCAACCGTCCAGGCGAGGTCCGAAAGCTCGTCGAAAAGGAAGACCTCGTTCTTACCGCGAACGGCAAGCCGATCGCCATGATCCTCGGCATTGACGAGGAGGATGTGGAGGAGACGGCCATGCTCGTGCGGCAGGCCCGCGCGCAGATCGCGGTGTCGCGCATGCGAAAGAGGGCCGCCAGCCTTGGGCTCGACAAGATGTCCCTGTCCGAAATCAATGCTGAAATCCAGGCCGTGCGAGCGAAACGCAAAGCGAGATGAGGGCCGTCGTCGATACGAACGTGCTCGTGTCGGGCGTCCTCAGTCCGCATGGGCCTCCCGGCCGAGTGGTTGATGCAATGCTCGCCAATCGGTTCATCGTCCTTTTTGATGACCGGACGATGGCCGAATACCGCGAGGTCCTCTTCCGGCCCGTGTTCCAGTTCGACGTGTCTGAAGTCGAGGCGATCCTCGAGCACATCGAACGCGTTGGAGAACGTGTCGTGTACGCGCCTTGTGGCATCGTTCTTCCGGATGCATCCGATCTCCCCTTCCTGGAGGCGGCGATCAGTGGCAACGCTGACGCGCTCGTTACCGGCAATCTTAAGCATTTCAAGCCGACTTCCGGACGGCACAAGGTCCCGATTGTCTCTCCTGCCGAGTTCCTGGTGCGATTGACCTGAGGCCGGGTCTGCTGCCGCCTGCCTCGTTTTCTGTGCTAAACTCCCGCCACTTTGTCACGGGGTAATTCGACCCGCTTTCCGAATTACGTATTACGGATTTCGAATTACGGGGTCTTTCATGAAATTCGGATTCACGCTCAAGCCCGATATCTCCGTCGATCGCATCGTCTCGCTCACGCGGCAGGCGGAGGCGTGCGGCTTCGAGTACGGCTGGATGTTCGACTCGCACGTGCTCTGGAAAGAATGCTTTCCGCTCATGACGCTGATGGCCACGAACACGCAGCGGATGAAGATTGGGCCGTGCGTGACCAATCCGGCGGTGCGCGACATCACGGTGATGACAAGTCTCTTTGCGACGCTGGACCTGATCAGCGGACGGCGCATGCAACTGGGCATCGGGCGGGGCGATAGCTCGCGACGCGTGCTCGGCAAAAAGCCCGTCACCTATAAGGAGCTCGAACAGGCGATCGCGACGTATCGCGACCTCGCCTCCGGCAAGGAGATCGATTACGAAGGCCAGAAGACGCAGATTACCTGGTCCCCCGGGCCTTCGCCGGTGTGGATCGCCGGCTACGGGCCCAAGGTGCTCACCATGGCGGGACGCTGCGCCGATGGCGTGATTCTGCAATTCGCCGATCCTGATTTGATCGAGTGGTGCGTCGGGTTCGTGCATCAGGGCGCGCGCGAGGCAGGACGCAATCCGAAATCGATCGAGATCATGAGTGCCGCACCGGTCTGGGTATCGGATGACTTCAAGACGGCGCGCGAGCATGTGCGCTGGTTCCAGGCGCTGGTCTCGAACCACGTGGTGGACCTGATTTCGAAGTACGACCCCGCGGAATTGCCGGCCGCGCTTACGTCCTACGTGCAAAACCGCGCGGGCTATGACTATCTGCATCATTGCGAGGTGGGCAGCGATAACGCCGAATTCGTCAGCGACGATGTGGT
>JBOGLI010000900.1:0-4878 GCA_050746165.1 Terriglobales bacterium
CGGCTGCCCTGATCAGTTCCGAAGGGTCGCTGGACTGGCTCTGCTTTCCTCGATTCGACAGTCCGGCGATCTTCCTCCGTCTGCTCGACGAGGAAAAGGGAGGCTATTGCCTCGTGCAACCTGCGGGCGCGTTTACCTCGACCCGGTCGTATGACCAGGATTCGGCCGTGCTGCGCACAGTTTTTCGCTGCGACGGTGGGACCATGACGCTCACCGATTTCATGCCGGTACGCCGGAGCGAAAAGGCTGGTCCGCAGGGTCGCGGCGTGGACGCGGTGGCGATGCGACGCGTGGTCCGACTGGTCCGTTGCCATGGCGAGCTGGATTGCCGATTGGAAGTGAAGGTCACGCCGGACTACGCGCAGCGTCCGGCGAAGCTGGTAAGGCGCGGCGATCACCGTGTACTGGCCGTAAACCCGCGCGATAACCTGCACATCCAGCTTCCGTCCGGCTACATGATCGACGAGCACGGCGTGATCCGGAGTACGGTCCGGATGCGCGATGGCGACCAGTTTGCCGTTGTCCTGAGCTGGTCCGAGCCGGACAAGGACGTAGGCGACATGAACCTGGATGTCGCGCGCAAATACCTGCGGCAGACACTCGATTACTGGGAGCACTGGTCACGCGACTTGCGCTACCGGGGCGATCACGCGGAGATGGTGAAGCGAAGCGCGGTCACGTTAAAGCTGCTGACCTATGAACCGACCGGAGCGATCGTCGCTGCGCCCACGACGTCATTGCCGGAACAGCTAGGTGGAAAGCGTAACTGGGATTATCGCTACACGTGGCTGCGCGATTCCAGCCTTACGCTTGCAGCGCTGATGAATATCGGAAAATTTGCTGAGGCCCACGATTTTTTCCACTTTCTTCACGAGAGCCTGCCGCGCAATGCGGCCGATTTCCGGATCATGTACGAAATCGATGGCGGCCAGGAACTTACCGAAACCGACCTTCCGCTGTCAGGCTATCGCGGCTCCCGGCCTGTGCGCCTGGGAAATGGCGCGGCGGGACAGACGCAGCTCGATATCTATGGCGAGCTGATGCACTGCATGTACCTGTATTTTTCCCATCCTGACCTCTCGCGTGCTGACGAGCCGTTCGAGAACGAGTTCTGGCCGCTGGTGCAGAGCACGGCCGACTTTGTTGCGGCGAAGTGGCTGGAGCCCGGCAGCGGAATGTGGGAGATGCGAGGCAAGAAGCAGCAGTTCGTGCACTCGGTTGCGATGTGTTGGGTCGCGCTTGACCGCGCCATCAAACTCGCGCGCCAATTCCGCATCCCGCACGACCTTAGCAGGTGGGAAAACGAGCAGCGAAGGATCATCGAGGCGATCGAAACCCGCGGGTTCCATCCCTCTCAGCGTGCCTACGTTCAGTTCTTCGATGGGCAGGCGATGGATGCCTCGATCCTGCGGCTGCCCGTCATGGGCGTCGTTGACGCTAGATCAGAGCGGTTCGCCAGCACCGTAGTGGCGCTGGAGAATCGGTTGATGAACCGCGGATTGCTCTACCGTTACACGCAGGATGAAACCGACGACGGAGTCGGCGGCAACGAAGGCACGTTTACCGCATGTGGCTTCTGGCTCGTCGAGAGCTATGTCCTGCAAGGGCGGCTGAGTGACGCAGAACGATTATTCGAGCGCCTCATCGGGCACGCCAACGACGTCGGACTTCTTTCGGAGGAGATTGAGCCGCATACCGGAGAGCAACTCGGGAATTTTCCGCAGGGATTCACGCATATCGGGCTGGTAAACGCGGCCTGCCGGATCGCCGCGGCCAAGGGTCTGGCCAGCGGCGTGACCCAGGAGATGCTCCAAGGCGATGGCAGCGGCGATCGTGCCGCCTGACCATGCTGGCCCGTTCCCGATTCGTGACTTGTTCCTGAGCGGCGCGCGTGTACAATTGCACGCAGCCGTAATACTCACCGGAAAGTCCGGGAGCTTAAATCTTGACAGCTCTCTTGTGGTTAGCTGTCGCAGGACTCGTTGGGTCAGGGGCATACCTGGCGTTGGTTCTGCTGGCAGCGCGCCGATTTAAAAGTAAGAAGTCAGTAGACTGCGCCGCGGCGTGGCCTCGCGTAAGTCTGCTCAAACCTCTTTGCGGCGACGAGCCGCGCCTTCGCGAAAACCTGGAAAGCTTCTTCCGCCTTTGTTACCCGGAGTTTGAGATCATCTTCGGGGCGCGCAACGAATCCGATCCGGCGCTGCGGGTGGTGCGAGAACTGCGCCGCGAGTATCCAGAGGTCTCCGTCTCGGTCGTTCTCTCCGGCGAACCAGACCGCCCGAACGCGAAGGTTTGCGCGCTGGAGCAGATGGTGCGCGAGGCGGCCTACGAATACCTCATCATCAGCGACAGCGATGTCGAGGTGGAGCCCGGTTACATCCAGGCGGTGATCGAACCGCTGTTCGATCCTTCCGTTGGGCTGGTCACCTGCCTTTACCGCGGCGTTCCCACTGGCGGCCTGTGGTCCCGGCTGGAAGCGCTGGGAATGTCGGTGGAGATGACTTCCGGCGTCATCCTGGCGGAGATGCTGGAAGGAATGAAATTCGCGCTCGGCCCGACGATGGCCACCCGCAAGGACGTGCTCGATCGCATCGGCGGAATCGGCCGCCTGGCACACTACTGCTCCGACGATTATGTGCTCGGCCAGCGCGTCGCTGAGGAAGGGTTCGCGGTACATCTTTCCAAGCACGTGATTGATCACGTCGCCATGAACCGCGGACTTCGCAAGTCGGTTCTCCACCAGGTGCGCTGGATGAAGAGCACCCGCTGCTCGCGTCCATTAGGGCACGTCGGAACGGGCTTGACCTTCGCCATGCCCTTCGCGCTGCTAGGGTTTTGTACCGCGCTGGCCAGCGGACACTCCGGATGGGCTTGGACGATGCTGGCGATGGGCATCGCCAATCGCGTCATCGAGGCATATGTAGTTGGCTGGGGCGTGGTGCGGGACCGCGGGGCCCTGCGATACGGCTGGCTTTACCCGGCACGCGATCTGCTCGGATTTGTCTTCTGGGCATGGAGCATGCTGGGAAGCAGGACGATCGTGTGGCGAGACCGTCGCTATCAGCTCTTGCCAGGTGGAGAAATGTTGCCGGATGAAGCGATGGCGCTGGAGCCGGAGTCGCAAGGCGCGCCTGAACCGCAGGCGGTGGAATTATCTCAGTGAGCGAGAGCGGCTAGAAACTCTTCTACGGATACCCCGGCGAGTTGCAAGATTCCCCTGAGCGTTCCTGGAGCGAGTTCCTTGTGCATCGGCACTACCGTGCCAATCGCACTCGAGGCGGTTTCTTTGCGGAGAATGACGTGACTGCCGCGCTGGCGCACAGTCACAAACCCGAGGTGGTTGAGCGCTGCGACAGTTTTCTGACCGGAGGTTCTCGGTAATTTAGGCACGTTCCGCTTATGCGAGCTTCGCTTCGAACAGAGTCACCAGGGGCCGCCCGACATCGGGCAGTGGGAATTCCTCCAGGTACAACTCCGTCGCCTCGCGAAGGTTATCAACGGCAGTCTCGATCGTTAATCCTTGACTGACCGTACCGACTTCGGGACACGTGGCCACGAACAGATCACCTTCACGATGTACCACCGCAGTGAACGTATGTACCTGCATGTTCGCATTGTAGGACAAGAAAAGGGCGGGCACCATGCCCGCCCCAAAGTTAAATCCTGACGCTTACCCGATCACGTACTTCCCCTGTTCAATCACCCTTGCCGCCACCTTCTCGCGAAGCGCCACTGTATTGAACGGTTCGTACTTCAGGAGCCGGCGCAGGATTGCCATCTGTGTGCGCAACATGTCGCCCTCGGCGATGGCGGCGACTACTTTGCGGGCCGAAGCTTCGATCTTCTCCATGCCGCGCGCCAGGTACACGCGCGTCATGGTAACCGGCAGGTCGGCAGCCTTCTCGCCCTGGTTTTCCAGGATCTTCTGCGCCCGAAGCAACGCCGACTCCATGCAGTAGGTCTCGATAATGATGTCGGCCAGTGCGCCCATGATCTCCTGCTGGTCCACCAGTTGCTGCATGTACTTCTGCGACGCCGCCCCGGCGGTGAAGAGCGCGATCTTCTTCGCGTTCGCCACCAGCGCCCGGTCTTCGGCGAGCGCGCCGTCGATATCGTTCGCAGAAGGGCCGGACATCACCTCGTCCATCAGCTTCTTGATGGCCGGGAGCAGCGGAAGCTGTCCGGTCATCGCCCGCTTCAGCAGCCATCCGGTGATGATCAGGCGGTTGATTTCATTCGTTCCTTCGAAAATGCGATTGACGCGCGAATCGCGGTAGGCGCGCTCCGCCGGATACTCCTCGACGAAGCCGTAGCCGCCGTGAATCTGCACGGTTTCGTCGACGACGCGGTCCAGCATCTCCGAGCCCCAGACCTTGATCACCGAGCACTCGACCGCGTACTCCTCGATCGACTTGCGGATTTCTTTTGCGGCATCGGCGGAGTGCTTGTCGATTTCGCCCAGCGCCACGTCCATCATGCCGACAGTGCGATAGACCGCGCTCTCGCCGACGAAGACGCTGACCGCCATGTCTGCGATCTTCTCGCGCACGAGGCCGAAATCCGCAATCGTCTTGGTGAACGCCTTGCGCTGTTTGGCGTACGAGATCGCCTGTTGCAGCGAATTGCGAGCGCCGCCCACGCATCCGGCGCCCAGCTTGAAGCGACCGACGTTCAGAATGTTGAAGGCGATGATGTGTCCCTTGCCGATTTCGCCGAGCAGGTTCTCGACCGGCACCTGGCAATCGTTCAGGATCAGCGGGCAGGTGGAGGAGCCGCGAATGCCCATCTTGTGCTCTTCGGCGCCGACGGAAAAACCGGGGAAGTTGCGCTCGACAATGAACGCCGTGAACTTCTCGCCATCGACCTTGGCGAAGACGA
>JBOGLI010000901.1:0-3332 GCA_050746165.1 Terriglobales bacterium
CCCTGGTTGATTGAGGGACGGGCGCCAGCCGAAGTGATCCGGGAAAATATTCAGTTAACCACCGATGCGATGAAAGTGCGCCTGGGAATCAGCCCGGCGGGCTTCCGGACGCCGGGCGGGTTCCCAAACGGCTTATCCGATCGGCCGGACGTGCGACAGATGTTGCTGCACATGGGATTTACGTGGGTCAGCGCGCTGTATCCGCTGCGCATTTGGGGTGTTGCGGGCCGGCAGCCCGGCCCCTCAGCGCTTCACAACATCATCCTCGCACAGCAGCACGCTCAACCCTTCCGCTATAACGACGGGCTGATGGAAGTGCCAATGAGCCCGATCAGCGATATCGATACATTTCGCAACATGCGTTGGAAGCGGGATTGGTTCGTCGGGGCGGTGCGCGCGGCGACCCGCTGGGCGATCGAAAACCATGCTGTATTCGACTACCTGTCGCATCCAGGATGCCTCTACTCCATGGATCCGCATTTTGAAGCGATCGATGCGATTTGCGAAGAAGTGCGCAACGCCGCCGATCGCGCCGAAATCGTCAACCTGGACACCATCGCCCGCCGCTCGCTCGCATAAACTCCCGTTTGGGCGCGGATGCACGAATGGACTCGACGAGGATTTGAAATGAAATTCCCTCGCGTCGCGGGCCTTGTTGTCGGGTTGCTCGCAGTTCTTTCGATGGCCGCATCAGGCGCGACGATCGAGTCAGAACTTAACGGACTGGTAACACTTCACCCGTCTGCAACATTTTCGACGGGTAGCATCGGCAATGTTCCGGTTTGAAGCAATATTCGCAGTGATTGGGCAATCGTCTTGATCAGGTCCAGCCCTCGCAGCTTTAAGGTGCGATAGACGGTCATCAAGATCGCCTGCGTCTGCGCCCCATCCTCACTGCGATTGCACAAACTGTTCTTTCGGATGATCACTGCCGGGCGAATCTGCCGCTCGGCGTGGTTGTTGTCGGAAGGAACGCCGGGTGTGTCCAGGAAAGTAAACAGTTGATCGCGGTACTTGCTGATGCGGTGGCCCAGGCGATGGGCATCGGCATCGTGGTACACGGCATCGGCCAGCTTGCACAGTCGGCGGTGGATCAGCTTGATGCGGCCATCGTACCGCGCTGGCGTGAAGTCATGGCGTTTACGAAGGCGGATGCCATCGCGGATCAATCGCTTGAGCTGCGTGCTGAAAGTCTGCCACTCTGAACTGTGATTGTGCTCATCGACCTTGAGCAGCTCGCGCAGCAGATGGGGCAGACACTTCTGATAGTCGCCGGCAAGCACCGAGTCGTAGGAACTCCAGAAGTCGCTGACCAGGGTCCCTTTGAATGCCTCGGTGAAGAACTTCTGCAATGCCGCCGACCCGCGGCTCTCGTCGATCAGGTAGTAACAGCAGCGATGGTTGGCGAAGCACCAGAGCCAGTGGGTCCGGCCATCGACACGCCAGCCGGTCTCGTCGGCGTGGAGCACGGCCCCGGCCCGCGCCTCCCGGCCGATCTGCTGGTACCAGGGGAGAAACACCTCTGCCAGACGCCGCCATCCATCCACCAATCCACCGGCGGTGATGTCGGTGTGCAGATGCGAAGCGAGGATGTCGCGGACCTGGCCGATGGTCACGCCCAGCCCGTAGTGGAACCAACTGGAGAGGGCCATCACATGATGCCCCAGCGTGGCGTTGGGCATGGCATCGGCCACCACCGGCTCCACGTGCTTTTTGCACGAGGGGCAGTAGTCGCGGTGGATGGCGTGCTCGGTGACCACCGGCTGAATCTGCTCGGGAATGTCCTCGATGATGCGGGTGCGGGAACGTTTGCAGCGTTGCAGTTCTCCGCCGCAGCAGGGGCAGACTTTCAGGCGGTGCTCGACGCGGGCGTCAACTTTCTCGGGAGTCTGCCGTCGTGAACCGGCGTGGCCATTCTTCGCCCCCGGCTTCTTGCGCCGCTGCTTGCCGGCCGGCGGCTTCTGATACACCGGTACCATGCCCGACGGCGTGGAAGGCGAGGGCGGCGAAGAGTCCGGCGGTTGCATCCGGGCGAAGCGGGCGTTTACTGCCAGCAGCGCCAGTCGTACGGCTTCCGGACCCAGCGCCGCCAGTCGCTCGGCCTGTGCCTCGCTGAGCTCTCCGCGGAACAGTCGTTCCAGCAGTGCCCGTAGTTCGGATTGCTGCGTCCTCATGGCCAAGTGGCCATGATCTACGGCATTCAAACGAATCGCGCTACCGAACATGCGCCGAACATTGCAAAATTAGTGGAAAAAACTATCGACGGCCGTTGCAGACGGGTGAAGTGTTACGCATTGGAGAAGTGCTCGCAGCGCACGGGCATCGTGCCGCGTGCGATCGTGAGCGATCATGGCTCTGACCTCATCGGCGGCATCGCTTTTTTCCAAAAACGGCATCCGCAGACGGTGGAGATCTATGATGCCAAACACAAGACGGCGCGCCTGTTGAAAAGCCGTTTGGAAAGCAATTCGCGCTGGGGTGATTTTCAAACCCGCGTTGGAGAAACGCGATGTAGCGTTCAGCAGACCGAACTGGCGTTCCTGACACCGCCGGGACCGCGACCCAAATCGCGATTCATGAACCTGGGGCCGCAATTGAAATGGGCCCGGCGCGTGCTGGCGATGTTGCGCGAGCCCACCGTCGTCAAAAAGTTTGTCACCCGCCGGCGTCTCAAAGAAAAACTCGGATGGCTCGGCGCTTTCGAGGCCGAGGTAATCGAGTGGTCGCAATGGCAGCAGGTGGTCGATGCAACCGTGGCGGTGGTCAACGGCCAGGGCATCTACCGGGGCACAGCCAAGGTGTTGGAAAAACAGTTGTCGCAACTGGACGCCTTGGGCGAGAGCGCCAAGCACCTGGCGCGAGACATGGTGCAGTTCGTGGAGTCTCAGGAATCGCAGGCTCGAGATGACGAACGATTCCCCGGCAGCACCGAGGTGCTGGAGTCATGTTTTGGAAAATTCAAGCAGTTGGAGAAGCAGCATAGCAAAGGCGGATTCACCCAGCTGATCCTGGGATTTGGCGGACTATTGACGCGAGCAACCATTGACGTCGTGCGTCAGGCGATGCGGGCAAGTGACACAGGCGCCGTTCGTCGCTGGACGCAAGAGACCTTGGGGACGACGCTCATGGCGCAGAGAAAACTGGCCTTCGCTGGCGCAACAAATCCAGGATGAAACCACCCGGCCCAAATTCATCAGTCCAGGGTCAGGGTGAGGGTGAACTATAGAGCTTCAAAGCTGGCCGATTGCGGATTCCTGCGTTCACGTCCGCCGCGATTCACCCTCACCCCGGGCCTCTCCCTGGAAGGGAGAGGGAGCCACGCATGATGATGC
>JBOGLI010000902.1:0-2510 GCA_050746165.1 Terriglobales bacterium
TTCCTGTACCGCGGTCGATCCGGCTTCGCGGATGTGATAACCCGAAATCGAAATCGGGTTGAAGCGCGGAACGCAGTTCGAAGCGAATTCAATCGAATCGGTCACGAGCCGCATCGAAGGCCGCGGAGGATAGATGTATTCCTTCTGCGCGATGTATTCCTTGAGGATGTCGTTCTGGATGGTGCCGGAAATCTTCTGCCAGTCGGCGCCCTGTTTTTCTGCGACCACCAGGTACATCGCCCACAGCACCGAGGCAGGGGAATTGATGGTCATGGAGGTGGTGACGTTCTCCAGATCGATGCCGTTGAAGAGGATCTCCATGTCCTCGAGCGAATCGATGGCGACGCCGCACTTGCCGACCTCACCCTCGCTCATCATGTGGTCGGAGTCGTAACCCATGAGCGTGGGCAGGTCGAACGCGACGGATAATCCGGTGCCGCCATGCGTCAGCAAGTACTTGTAACGTTCGTTAGTCTCCTCCGGGGAAGCGAAGCCGGAGAACTGGCGCATGGTGAAAAGCTTCCCGCGATAACCGCTGGCGTGAATGCCGCGCGTGTAGGGCGCCTGGCCGGGGTAGCCGAGGTATTTCTCGTAGGCCCAGTCCTCCGGCAGATCAGCCTGCGTATAGAGGCGGCGCACGGGATAGCCGGAAATCGTTGTGAATCGTGCCTGACCGTTCTCGTCCACGTTGACGCCCGTGGGCGCGCCGATCGGCTTCTCCGGCGCCTTTTCCAAGGTCTTGGCGAGCGTGGTTTCCGCCCAGTGCTTTTCCGCGTCGGAGGGATGCCGTCCCTCAAAGACGTCGGCAATGGGGGCATCCGCTACGGGTTTTTTCGTGTCAGCCATAATTAAGTTGAAGCAAACCCCTCATCATAGAGGATGCACTTGGCCGGCACAACGGTTCCGCGTTGCTCGTCAGGAGCATTCTCTTCGGCATCCAAGTGCAGGGAGGAATCCATGGAACTCCTTCGCCACCAGCCCTACCTTCGCGAAGAGGACGGCAACTGGGTCTGCTCACGGTGTGGAATGGTGAACCCGACCGACGACAGTCCCTGTATCCCGGTGAACCTGGAGCCTTCGTTCGATGCGGGTCCGTCCGCGGGCTGAGCTTCGTTACTGCGCGGTTCCGGCCACGGTTGCCGCCGCGGTCGAGACTGGCATTGCCTTCACGGCGGGCAGGTTGACGGTGAACACCGTTCCACCGCCCGGGGCCGGCGTCACCTCAATATCGCCGTCATATTTCTTCAGGATTGCCATGGCAACGCTAAGGCCTAATCCGGTGCCGCGGCCGGGCCGCTTGGTGGTGAAGAACGGATCGAAGATCTTGTCCAATTGTTCCGGTGGAATGCCTGGTCCGTCGTCCTGAAAGCTGATCCAGACGCGCTGGCTCTTACGTCCCAGGCGGACGCGCAACGTCCCGCGGGGCCGCACCTCGCGGATCGCCTGCTCGGCGTTGATGATCAGGTTCAGGAACACCTGCATGAGCTGGTGCGGGTCGCCAACCACGGACGGCAACGACAGGTCGGGCAGAAAGTCGATGCCCACTCCGCTCAGCCTCAGCGAGTGCTCGTGCAGTGCGAGGCTCCGTTGCACCAGTTCGCTCACATTCAGCGGCGCCTTGCCGGGAGCGGGCGGACGGGAGAAGAACAGCAGGTTCTGCACGACTTCGGCCGCGCGCCGGGCCTGCTGTCTTACCAGTTCGTACTTGCGCGCGGTGGCCGTATCAGGGGTGGATGTTTCCAAAAGTTCCAGCGCGCCCAGGATCGCCGTGAGCGGATTATTCAGCTCATGTGCGAAGCCGTCGATCATCTGTCCCATCGCGGCCAAGCGCTCGTTCTGAATCATCTGCTGCTCCATGGCCTTGGTTTCGGTCACGTCGCGCACCGACATGACGACGCCCGCCGTGGCCCCGGAGGAATCGAAGACCGGTCCTGCAGTGGCCCGCAGGACCCGCCACGTGCCATTGCGGTGCTGCGCGTTGTACTCGGCGGACTCGAAACTCTGTTTTCCGGCGACGATCTCATGGAACATCCGCTGCAGGTCGAGCGCTGCCGGCGTGCTGTCGGAGATCAGGCTTCGGCCCTCGAACTCGTGCGGTTCGTATCCGAGCAACTCCCGGATGCGAGGGCTGACGAACTTGTACTTGCCATCGCGATCGAAGACGAGAATGAGGTCAGGGAAGTTGTCCACCAGGCGGCGGCGGAACTCCTCTTCTTCGCGCAGCCGGTTTTCGGTGTCACGCAAGGCGGTGATTTCGATCAGAGCGCCCTGGTAGCGCAGCGGCCGTCCACGGTCGTCGATGATGGCGCGGGCGCTGTCGAGCACGGTAATGATGTTCCCGTCGCGCTTCTTCAGCTTGATTTCGTGCTGCCGTATTCCGGAGGCTTCCTCGATCTCGCGCCGCTCCCGGACACGCTGCGATGGATCAACGTAATGCTCCGCGACCGAGACTTTCAGCAACTCGTCTTTGTTGTCGTACCCGAGCATGCGCACCAGGGCCTGGTTGCAGT
>JBOGLI010000903.1:0-4410 GCA_050746165.1 Terriglobales bacterium
TCCGCGCAATGCGAAATCCCGGGTCTGCAACAGTCGTGGAAGTCTTCACCACCCGCAGCCCGACTGTCTTCAAGAACTCGTCATACGGAAGCGGCGTTACCCCGCTGACGTACTCCTTGAAGAACGATTGCAGCGCGCACTGGCACACCGCCTCCGATGCCTGCTCGATCCCCGGCGAATCGGGAAAGAATTTGCCCTGCTTAGCGTAGTCGTTCAGCCAGTGGAAGATGTCGCGCAACGATTTCTTGTCGCCGGTTTCGTCGCGTACCTTGAGGTCGAGCAGAACGCCGAGAATATCGCCCTTGTTGTAGTAGCTGATGCTTCGCTCGGGCTCGCCGTAGAAGGGATACTTGTCGTACCAGGTTTCGAGGCTGGAATCCTCGACCGATTGCGTCAGCCGCGCCGGGCGCGATTCCAGCGTGTCGATCTGCCGTGCCAGCGACGCCAGGTACTGCTTCTCGTTCCAGTAGCCGGCGCGCACCATCATCAAATCGGCGACCGTGCTGGTCACGCCCTCGCTCCACCACAGCGCGCGCGAAGGTTGGGCTTCCGTGTAATCGACCGGCTGCAGCGACTGCGGCCGGATGCGCTTCACGTTCCACAGGTGGAAGAACTCATGCGCGGTGACGCTCGCGATTGCCTGCGGGTCCTGCCGGACGCGTTGTGCCGTTGCATCGATCGCCGTCGAGTAGGCGTGCTCCATCCCGCCGCCCGAGGGCACGCGCGGAAAGTGATAGAGAAAGACATAGTGGTCGAACGGGCGGTCGTCCATCCACTCAACTTCCGTTGTCGCGAGCTTCTGCGCCTGCGCGGCGATTGCGTTCATGTCGTAATCGGATGGATCGGCGTGGACCACCACCCGGTAATGCGCGACGGCCTCGAAATCGCGCTCGGCAAAGGTCCCCACCTCGACCGGCGAGTCCACCAGTTGGTCATAGTTCTTGGCCGGAAACGTTGGGATCGGACGGTTTCCGCCGAAGACTCCGGCCTCTGGCAGCGCCGTGGCCACCTTCCATCCTGCCGGAACGTCCGCAAGTCCAAATAAAACCGGAGTGCTGCGCAGCGCCGGGTCATAGACCAGCACCTCGGCAAGATTGAAGAACGCGTGCTCCTGGTTGAGCTGCGCGCCGAACGGACCGGCTTCGTCAGCGACGATGTCGTATTCGAAGACGATCGGCCCAGGCGATGCAATTCGCCACGTGGTCGGGTTCACGGTTGTGACCGGCAGCGGATTGCCCGCGTCGTCATGCGCGGAAATCCGCAGAACGTACTGCGAGAAGTCACGCACCTGGTAGAGCGCATTCCAGACCGGCAGGATCAACTCATGCTGCGGCGCGTTTGTTTTCGGCAGGCGCAAGGAAACATGCACCACGTGCGTGTCGCGGTGGGCCAGCGAAACTGTGTAAAAGGGCTGGTCGGCGTCGCCCTGGGCCAATGCAATGCCGCAGGCGACAAGGAGAAGAATTGCAACTCGGCGCATCACAGAGCGGGATTGTTACAGAACCAGTGCGCGTTGTCGATGTTCCAACTATGACCTGCGCTTCAGTTCACCCGCCAGCTTCTCGTGAATTCCCCCGAACCCGCCATTCGATAGCACCGCCACCACATCGCCGGCCTTCAATTCCGGCACAATCTTTTTCACGATCGCGTCCGCGTCCGCCAGGTGCCATGCGGGACGGCCGCGCTGTTCAATGTCGTGCACGACGGCTTGCACATCGAGCCGCTCGTTTTCCGGAATGGCCTCCGACTTGAAGATCGCGGCGACAACCACCGCATCCGCCTGGGCCAGGGCTTCCACTAATTCCTTCTGAAGCACGCGACGCCGCAGCGTATTCGAGCGCGGTTCCAGCACCGCCCACATCCGCCGCCCGGGATACCGCGTGCGCAGCGCCCCAAGGGTCTGCGCAATCGCTGTCGGATGGTGCGCGAAATCGTCCACGATGGTGACGCCGTTCACTTCTGCGCGTACTTCGAGGCGGCGCTTCACCGATTTGAAAGTCCGCAGCGCTTCGGCGATTTGCGCGGGCTTGATGCCGTATTGCGCCGCCATCGCCGCGGCCGCGCTCGCGTTGAGGACGTTGTATTCACCCGCAATCGCAAATTCGAAATTTCCCCAAGCCTTTCCTGATCGCAGCAGCGTCCACGAACTCCGCTCCGGCTCCTGTCGCAAATCCGCAATCCGCCATTGCGAGTTTTCGCCGAACCCATACCGCTCGACCCGGCAAAAGGCGCGCGCCACGCATTCGTCCAAATTGCTCTTCTGGGTGGCCCACCCTTCCGGCTGATTTTGCCGGAGGGTCGGGTTGTTGGTTGACGACTCGCCGTCCCACGCCACGATTACGCCGCGCCGCGGCGCCAGGTTCACCAGCCGCTTGAACGCCGTCTTCACCGCCTCGAGGTCGCGGTAGATGTCGGCGTGGTCGAACTCCACCGACGTCAGGATCACCGCGTCGGGAAAGTAGTGCAGAAATTTCGGGCCTTTATCGAAGAACGCAGTGTCGTACTCGTCGGCCTCAATGATGAATTCGCCGCTGCCAAGCTGAAAGCTGCCGCCGAAATTTTCCGCGATTCCTCCGACAAGGAACGACGGCTTGCGATGGGCCGTCTCAAAGATCCACGCCAGCATCGAGGTGGTTGTTGTTTTTCCGTGCGTTCCGGCCACCGCGATGGTTTCACTTCCACGCAGAAATTGTTCGCGCAGCAGCGCCGCCATCGAAGTCAGGGGAATGCGTTCGTCCAGCACCCGCTCCAACTCCGCGTTCCCGCGCGAGATGGCGTTGCCGACGACAACCAAGTCCGGCCGCGGCTCCAGGTTCTTCGCATCGAATGGCTGCGCCACGGCAATCCCCAGACGGGCAAGAAAGTCGGACATTGGTGGATACACGGCGTTGTCGGACCCGGTAACGCGAAACTCGCGCGCCTTCAGCATTCCGGCGAGCGACGCCATCGCCGTGCCGCAGATACCGATCAGGTGAATGTGTTTTGACAAGCTCTTAGCTCTTAGCTTTTAGCTGTTAGCTGTTCTGCTGATTCAGGATGCAAGCCGCGACTCAGTACGACTGCGTTTGCCCTGCATAGTTCCTTTGCGTGCCTTTGCGTCCTTTGCGGTTAAGCCTTCTCACTCGACAATCGAACTTGCTCTTGGTTTGCTCAGCACCGCGCTCTCCATTATCTCCAACCGCGCCTTGCGTGCGACCGTCAGCCGCGCCCGCACGCCGATCGGCAACGTGATGTTCTGGCTCGACACGTGCCCCGATCGCAGTCCATAGGCAATTGGCACCTTCAGATCGCCCACCACTCGCGCGATCACCTCCTGCAGCGTGTAAGGCTGGTCGGCCGACTGCGCGCAGTTCAGCATCTCGCCAAAAATGATCCCGCGGACACCCTCGAATTTTCCCGCCATCTTCATCTGCATGAGCATTCGGTCCACCTGGTATGGCTTGGCGTTTACATCCTCGACGAACAACAGCTTGCCCTCGGTCCGCGCCTCGAACGGAGTCCCGAGCGACGCTACCAGGATGGACAGGCACCCTCCGTAAAGCACGCCCTCCGCCTCGCCCTCCAGGATCGGCCCGAAGCTTTCATGGGGCGCGATGCTCCAGCGCGCGTCGCCACCAACCGCGCTCCGCCAACTCGCCTCATCGACGCCGCCAGGCTCTGCAAAATCCTTGGCCACCATCGGACCGTGAAACGGGACCATCCCGGTCGCATCGTGCAGGTACATCAACAGGCAAGAGACGTCGCTGTAGCCGACGAAAATCTTCGGGTGGCGACGAACCAGATCAATATCAACTTCCGGCAGCAGGTAATTGGCGCCGTAGCCACCCCTCGCGCACAGCACTGCCCGGATGTCATCGCGCTCGAACATGGTGTGAAACTCGCGCGCTCGCCGCTCCAGCGTCCCGGCAAAATACAAGTCGCGGTCGAGAATGCCGGGATCGTAAACCGGCTCATAACCCATGCGCACCAGTGCGGCGACACCGGCCTGCAAGTGCGCGCCATCGATGTTGCTCGCGGGCGCGACGATGCCGACCCGGTCACCCGGTTTCAGCGCTGGCGGTTTGGTGAGGTCAGGCATGGAAGATTCTGGCGGCGCATTCAACAATCATCAATCGACAATCGGCAATGCCTTTCGGCTCAAAAGAAAAATTCTCCCCGGCAAACGATTTCGGCCGGGCCGCGCAACACAACTTCGTTATCCTGCCAGCGCACCGTCTGCGTTCCGCCGGGAGCATGCACGCGCACCGGCGACTGCACCCGGCCGCTGTGAATCGCCGCCACCGCGCTGGCGCACGATCCGGTCCCTGACGACTGCGTTTCCCCGGCCCCGCGCTCAAATATCCGGATCTCTATATCCTCTTTGGATTGAACGTGCACTAGCTCAACATTCGTGCAGAACTTGAAGTCATG
>JBOGLI010000904.1:0-5446 GCA_050746165.1 Terriglobales bacterium
CAGCGTCGGCCTGACCGAGGCGAAGGCGAAAGAAAAAGGCCTGAAGGTGAAGGTCGGGAAATTCCCGTTCACGGCGAACTCACGCGCCTCGATCGTCGCTGCGCACGAGGGCTTCATCAAGATCGTCAGCGACGCGCAGTACGGCGAAATTCTGGGCGTGCACATCATCGGCCCGCAGGCGACCGAACTGATCGCCGAAGCCGTGGCCGCCATTGAACTCGAAGCCACGGTCGATGACCTGATGTACATCGTCCACGCCCACCCGACGCTGTCGGAAGCCATGCTCGACGCCGACGAGAGCGTGGAGGGGCTGGCGATTAACTTCTGACGAGTGTGGCCCCGGCTGCCCTCAGCCGGGGTGACGAGCCAAGCGCGGGTAATACAAATCAGCCGCTGATAAACGCTGATCAACGCTGATTCAAGAATCGAAAATCAAAAATCAGAAATAGTCTTGTGGGCCCCGGCGCCACGCCGGGGCTACGCTTTCATGCACCCGAAAATTGTGGGACCGCCGGCGCCCTCGCCCGCGGCAAGTTAGGCCTGGCCCTTTGCGGTTGCTTCTTCCGGGCCAGCGTCTATCAACGTTAATCAGCGGCCCACGCCTTTCTCCTGAACTCACGGTAGAATAGCGTTGTGCGGAAATACTGGGAAAATCCTGCCTCCGACCCCCAGGGCCGTCCCGAGGCGCCCGTTCCTGCCAGCTTCGCGCTGGGTGGGGTGACGCTTGCTCCGGCGACCGTACTGGCCCCGATGGCCGGCGTCACCGACACGGTTTTCCGCCGCTTCATCCGCAACCTCGGCGGCTGCGGGCTGATCATGACCGAGTTCACCTCGGCCGACGGCGTCCTCCGCGACAAAAAGGTCAGCGGCCGCTACCTGCATTTCTACGAAGACGAGCACCCCATCTCCGCGCAACTCTTCGGCAGCGATCCGAAAGTTTTGTCGGACGCGGCGCGCATCATCGAGAACCTCGGCTTCGACCTGATCGACCTGAACCTCGGCTGCCCGGCGAAGAAAGTCGTGAAGTGCAATGGCGGTTCCGGCCTGCTGCGCGACCTGCCGCTCATCGGGCGCATCTTCGAGAGCGTCCGCTCGACCGTCAAGATCCCGTTCACCGTGAAGTTCCGCGCCGGCTGGAATGACAAGGAGATCGTCTGTGTCGAGTTGGCGAAATTGGCCGAGCAGTGCGGTTTGCAAGGTGTTGCGCTGCACGCCCGCACGCGCGACCAGGGCTATGCGGGCGAGGCGCAATGGGGCTGGATCGCGGAGATAAAAGACGCGGTGAAGATTCCCGTCATCGGCAACGGCGACATCCGCACGCCGCACGATGCCTGCGCCATGATCGCCGCCACCCGCTGCGATGCCGTCATGGTTGGCCGCGCTGCGGCCAGCAATCCATGGATCTTCCGCCAGATCCAGCAGTACAACGAAACCGGCGCCTATGACGAACCCACCGAGCGCGATCGTTACGAAATGATCCGCACCTACTTCGAAATGCTGGTGGAGGAGGGCATGCCCGGCATCGTCGGCAAGATGAAGCAGTTCTGCTCCTGGTTCACGCATGGCGTACGCAACGGCAGCGGATTGCGCAAGGCCGTTTACGAGTCGAACGACGCCCGCGAGATAATCCAGCGGGTGGACGATTTCTTTGCAGCGACGCTGAATGCTGTAGCGTAGCTCGAAGCCAAAATTCACCACGGATTGACACGGATTCCCACAGATAAAAAATCATGTGTTTTGATCGGTGAAAATCCGTGGCGATCCGTGGTTAAGTTTTTTCGGCGTCAACCCACTACGACGACAAATGATGGCAAAACCAATCGCACTCGTTGACATCGACGGCACCATCGCCGACGTGCGCCACCGCCTCCACCACATCAAGGGTCCGGGGCGGAAGAACTGGAAGGCGTTCTTTGAAGGCATGGATCGCGACACTCCGATCGCGGAAATGATCGCGCAGGTCCACGAGCTCGAGCGCGACCATGAGATCGTGATCGTCACTGGCCGTCCCGAGGAGTACCGCGCGAGGACCGAAAAATGGCTGCAGGCGAACGGCGTCCGTTACACGCAGCTCTTCATGCGGCCGAGCGGCGACCACCGGCCTGACTACACGGTCAAGGCCGAAGTGCTGCGGCATTTTCCGAAGGAAAGCATCGCGCTGGCCATCGACGACCGCGGCCCTGTCTGCGACATGTGGGAGAAGAACGGCATCCGCTGCATCCGCGTCGACAGCGGCGAGGAGAACCGGGAAGTAAACGAGCTGTACCGCAAGAAGAACTGAGATCCGCGGGGAAACTGCCGTGCGTTTTCGGACAAGGCCTTCCCATTAGCGCACAGGAGCGCCGATATGCCGAAGTTCATGGCCTTTAAACGGTGCAGAATCAACTCCACACCCGACTAAGATGTGGCCGGTCATTTGCGTGTAGTACCCCGGCGGTTTGCCAAGAGGGAGCATGAAAAGCCTCGAATTCTTGCGCACCATCGTTCAGGACGTTCGCTACGCCGTCCGGGTAATGGCGAAGGCGCCGGGATTTACCGCGGTCGCCGTGCTGACGCTGGCGCTCGGCATTGGGGCCAACACTGCGATCTTTAGCCTGATCGACTCGGTGATGCTGCGCGCCCTGCCAGTGGAAAATCCTCGCGAGCTGGTGGTCCTGCAATGGAATGCGAAAACGGACCCGAATTTCCAGTGGTACGCCTCCTATGGCGACACGCCGCCGGAACGCCATGAGGCAGGTTCGGGATCCAGCGGCTATGCGCTGCCCCAACCGTTCGTCAAGGAAATCGAGGCGGCAAACATCTTCGACGGAGTCGCTGCCTACGCCGGAGGTGGTCCGATGGCGCTCAGCGGCAACGGCCCAGCCACCATGGCCCGGGGCGAGTTCGTCAACGGCGACTTCTTTCGCACGCTGGGCATTCACGCGGCAGCCGGGCGCCTGCTCGGCACGGCGGACGACAACCCATCGGCGGCACCGGCGGCCGTGCTGAGTTACGCGTACTGGCAGCAGCATTTCGGGGGATCGCACAACGCAATTGGCAAGGTGGTCGACCTGAACGGAGTGGCGTTCACGATTGTCGGCGTGACGGAGCCGAAGTTCACCAGTCTGACATTCGGCAACGTGTTCGATTTGTGGATTTCGAACGCTTCGATCGGGCAGGTACGGCCGGCGTTCGCCCGCTCGAGCAACGATCCGGCCGCGTGGTGGCTGGATACCGTAGCGCGGCTGAAACCCGGGACCACCGCGGCGCAGGCGCAAGCGAAGGTGGAGGTGCTGTTTCGCAATTATGTCGTGCATGGCGATAAGCCCCTGCTGACTGCCGCGGACGCGCCTGCAATGGCGCTGCGTGGCGCTCACGAGACGCTCGTAGGAGCGACCACGCGCTTTGCGGACCCGCTCAAGCTGCTCATGGCTTCGGTGGGGATGGTCCTGCTGATCGCCTGCGCGAATGTGGCCGGGCTGGTGCTGTCCCGGGCGACGGCTCGCCGGCGCGAGATCGCCGTGCGGTTGGCGTTGGGAGCGCGGCGTGGGCGGCTTGTTCGCCAATTGCTGACGGAATCCGTAGTCCTTGCGCTCACCGGCGGTGCAGCGGGAATGGTGCTGGCCATGTGGGGCGCGCCCACGATCGCCGCCATGATGCAAAGCTCGGACCGTGAGCCGCTCGGATTTTCGCCCCATATCGATTGGCGGGTGCTGGCCTTCACCGCCGCGATTTCACTCCTCACCGGGGTTATTTTTGGATTGTCCCCGGCGTGGCGCAGCCTGCGCGTGGATTTGACGCCGGCGCTCAAGGGCGAAGCTGCCGGAACGAGTGGAGCCGCGCCGGGGCCGCGGCGCCGTTGGTTCGCGCTGGGAAACGCGCTGGTGGTATTGCAGGCAGCTCTCGCGGTCGTGATGTTGATGGGCGCGGGCCTGCTGGTGCACACGCTCGTCAACCTCAAGAGCGTCAAACCGGGATTCGAAACCAGGAATATCCTAACGTTCTCGTTACAGCCGGGGCTCGCCGGTTACAAGCTGCCGCAGAGCAACAACCTGTATCGGCAATTGAAAGAGGAAATCGGCGGGCTGCCGGGGGTCCAGTCGGTTGGCTATTCGGAAAGCCCGTTGCTCAGCGGCGCTTGGTGGCGCACGAATTTCAAATACCTGCCGCCGGGGGCATCGAAGCCCGAGAAGGCGCGAGCCGACGAGATGAACGTGGGCGCCGACTTTTTCTCGACGCTCAAGATTCCCCTGGTCACCGGACGGCTACTGACCGATACCGACTTTGCGCAAGCGGCGGCGCGGAACCTGGCCCACGCCGCGCAAGATCAGGCAACGCCGGGTGCGCCGCAACCGGCGGCGCTCGGTATTCCGTTGCCGGTGGTGGTCAACCAGGAGTTTGCGCGCAAGTACTTTGTCGGTGTGAATCCGCTGGGCCGGATCTTCGGGCAGGAAGACGGAAGCGACCCCGACCGGCCGGAGAAAGATGCGGGGTACTTGATCGTTGGCGTAGCGGGCAACGTGAAATATGACTCGCTGCGGCGCAGCATTGACCCCACGGTGTACATGCCGATGGCGGCCAACCAGGCGGCGTTCGAAGTGCGCACCTCAGGTGACCCGAAGCCGTTGGTGCCGGCGATCCGATCGGTGATCGCTAAACACGACGACAACCTGCCGGTGACGAACGTGTACACCCAGTCGGAATACATCGACATGGCGGTGGGACAAGAGCGTCTCGTGGCCGAGCTATCGGGGTTCTTCGCCGCCCTCGCGCTGCTGCTGGCATGCGTGGGGCTGTATGGTTTGCTGTCGTACGAGGTGAGCCGGCAGACGCGCGAGATCGGAATCCGAATGGCGCTGGGATCGCGCGCGTCGAACCTGCTTTGGCTGGTGGTATCGCGTGGAATGGCCCTTGTGCTGGCGGGCATGGCGGCTGGAATCGCAGCATCGCTCGTGCTGGGGCGTCTGATGACCAGCCTGCTCTACGGCGTGGAGCCGGCCGATCCGGCAAGCCTGATTGCCGCTGCCCTACTGTTATCGGCGGTGGCGCTCGCCGGGGCTTTCGTGCCGGCGCGGCGGGCGACGCGGATCGATCCCATGGTGGCGTTGCGATACGAGTAGAAGATGATGCGCCTCGTGCCGCCCTGCTGAACTTCGATACGAGACAACCCCGGGCGTTCGCGCCCGGGGTTGCGTTTTGTGCCGTTTTTCTCTCTGCTTGGTCTGCTGAGCCTACGCCGCTTTCGGGTGCGGCTTCGTAGAATGGTTGAGATGGCAGCCCATGCAAGTTTTCTTGGCCATCGTCGGATCGTTCTTCATCTGCGTCACCTTATCCGCGTGGCAGTTCTCGCAAGTGCTCAACGACGGGACGGCGGCCACGGTCTTGTTGATTTCGCCATGGCAAGTGGTGCAGGTAACGTCGTTCGCGCCGTGCGGGCCGGCTTTCCATTCGGCGAAGGTTTTCTTAT
>JBOGLI010000905.1:0-1987 GCA_050746165.1 Terriglobales bacterium
TCATAGGCCAGCACGTGTCCGCGTGCGACCTCGCGAACGTCGACAACGTTCAGTCCGGTATCCACGTAGGCGGGAAACTTGCGGCGCAGAAAATCGATCAGGATCCGTCCAGTGGGCGTCGGTTTCACATCCTGCTCGCCGACGGGCGTGCTCGGATTGACGGTGATCACCGGGTCGCCGCGGCGACCGGCTTCCATGGCCACCTGTTCGGCAATGAACTTCGAGCGCTTGTAATGACCGATCATCTGCTCGACTGAAACCGGGGTGTTCTCGTCGACGACGTCCCCTGCCGCGGTGAAGCCCATGGTGGCGACGCTCGAGCAGTACACGATGCGCTTTACCCCTGCCTGGAGGGCCGCGTCGATGAGCGCGCGCGTGCCTTCGACATTGGATCGGTACATCTCCAGCGCGTCGGCCTCGTTGCGGGTCCAGAGTCGGTAATCGGCGGCAACGTGAAAAACTGCCTCGCAGCCGCGCAATGCGTCGCGGTAGGTGCTCGCATCGCGGAGGTCGCCGATGATGACCTCCGGATTCTTGAGCGCGGAAATCAGCTTCGTGGGGCTGGTCGAACGGGCGAGGAGACGCAGGTCGGCGCCTGCGGCCTCGAGCGCTCGTGCCACGTGACTGCCGACAAATCCCGTCGCTCCGGTTACGAATGCTTTCACACTCAAACTCTCGGTTCACACGAAGGCCACGATGTTCTCACGAAGGGCTGTACCGTTGCCATCGTGAAACCATCGTGGCCATCGTGTGAAATAGTTCGGCTCTACTCCAGCTCTTCCGGCTTCAGCCCAAAGCCTTTTTCGCCGGCGGCTTTCTTTTCCCAGTATTGCTTGACCCAGTTTTCCCAGCTCTTGCCGGCGGCCATGTCGCGGCCGGTGAAGGCGAGCGCCGCGATGTCGGCGTAGCTGACCGAGGTCTTCGGGCCGCCGTTCTTAGGCATGATTCGCACTCTTGAGTCGGCGAGGGTGGCGCCGGTGCGGCGGTCGAAGATATAGCCCTCGACCTTGCTGCCGTCTTTCAAAGTGATCAGGACGTCGCCTCGATAGTCAAAGGCCTGCTCCAAGGCTTGGCGCACGTCTTCGTCTTTGGCGAGATCGGGGATCCAGCCTTCGAGGTGCTCGCGCTTGGCGCCGGGAACGACTTCCAGCGCGTCCGGATCGAGATGATGGCCCGCTTCCTTGCCGGTCAAACGCGGGTCTCCTCGGCACTATCGATCTGCACCAGCGGGTTGAACTCGTGGACCGAATGCACCGGCTCATCGAGCAGGCGCTCGGCGTCGGGATCGCGATAGCGAGTGAATGTCGCCTTGGCCGTCGCCCAGATCCCGGACAGCGAACCGAACGTATGGTTCACAGCCGACGCTTCGTAGCCGGAGTGCACCATGCAGTTCGCGCACTTGGGATTGCCCGACTCGGTGCCGTACTTGTCCCAGTCGGTGGTGTCCAGAAGTTCCTGGAAGCTCTCGGCATAACCGTCCTGGAGCAGGTAACAGGGCTTCTGCCAGCCGAAGACGTTGTAGGTGGGCATGCCCCAGGGCGTGCACGGATAGTCGCGCTTGCCCATCAGGAACTCGAGGAAGAGCGGCGACATGTTGAAGCGCCAGTTCTCTTTCCGGTTCGACAAAATGGCGCGGAAGAGGCGGCGGGTGCGCGCACGCCCAAGGAAGTGCTGTTGGTCGGGCGCTTTTTCGTACGAGTAGCCGGGCGAGAGCATCATGCCCTCGATGCCGAGTTCCATCATCTCGTCGAAGAAGCGACGGACGCTCTTGGGATCGGCGCCGTCGAAAAGCGTCGTGTTCGTCGTGACGCGGAAACCGCGGCGTAGCGCCTCTTTCACGCCCTCGACGGCCATTTCGTAGCCGCCCTCAAGGCAGACAGAGAAATCGTGGTGATCTTTTTCGCCGTCGAGGTGGACGGAGAACGTCAGGTACTTGCTGGGCGTGAACTCGTTGATTTTCTGCTTCAGCAGCAAGGCGTTCGTGCAC
>JBOGLI010000906.1:0-5929 GCA_050746165.1 Terriglobales bacterium
CCGCCGTCCTCTTCGAACGAGACGTGCGGATTCATCGAATCGGGATCGAACTCGATGTTCGCGTCCGATTCATGGGCGCTGAGCCACGCTTCCTGGTTGCTGATGGAGCGCGCGCTGTCGATCTTGGGTTTGCCCTTTTTCTGCGCGACGATCGACCAGTCGTACCCGTAACTGCCGATGGCGCAGATGACCTTGTCTTTCGGAATGAGCTTGAGCGCGTCCACCAGGTTCTTGGTGAACCAGCCCTGTGAGGCGATCGGCCCGATGTCACCGCCCTGGTAGTGCTCGTCGTAATTCATCAGGACCAGTCCGTCAGACTTCGTCGCAAGATACTTGTAATCGAAATCGTCGTCGTTCACCGGCACGGCGATGTGGAGTTTCATGCCGTGGGCGTGCAGGTCGGCGGTCAATTCGGCGACGAGCGCCTTGAAGCCGGGCTGCGCGACGGCGGGGAAGCCCTCGAAGTCGAGGATCAGGCCTTTGTAATTGTCACTGGCGAGAAAGGTCGCCATGTCGGCGCGAAAGCGGGCGCGCGCGGCGGGATTATTCAGGAAGCCGTCAATCGCGGTGACCCACTGGTTGGTTGTCGGATCAAAATTGTTCACCAGCGGGAGGACGTCGGTCTGGGCGTTTTCCTGCTTGAGGAAGGTCATCACCTTCGGGTCAACCGGGCGGGCGCGACCATCCGCGACGACGGGGAAGAGGCGGTTGTCGGGACCAAGAGCCTGGGTTTGGCCGTCGGCGCTGAGGACGTGCAACCACTCGGGGTAAAGAATGTCGATCTGGTGGACGTACTCGCGCAACGAGGAGTAGCTGGCGGCGTCCCAGGTGACGTAGAAGGCGGCGCGCATGCCGTCGCCGGAGTTAAGAGTAACCTGCGTCGGATGCTTGCCGTTGTGCTTGCGGGCGACGCGGGGACGCGCGTGCTTGCGCTCCTTCTCCTTCATCGCGCGATACGGACGGTGCGGCTCGGTGAGGTTGAGTCCTTCCAGCGTGACGTTGCGGAATACCGAGACTATAAAGAAGATAACCAGCGCGGTAACGACCAGTGCTCCGATATCGAAGAGGCGGCGCAGGCGCTTCCAGCGTTTGCGTTGCGGGTCGTAAAAGATGGGCTTGGCCATGGCGAATTGCGTACTTCCCCCGCCGAGGCGCGGTCGGAGATGATGGGGTAAGTTCTACCTGAATTAGATGCAGAATACCACGATTGGAAGCAGGGTTCAGAGCGTGCAGGAACTGGTGCGAGAACACCGCACTTGGTTCCTTGCATTTGCCATTTTGGGAATTGCGCTGCGGCTGATTTTCGTTTTCCGGCTGATGGTGATCACGCCCGACTCGCTCGTTTACGGCGACCTGGCGACGAATTGGATCCAGCAGCACGTGTACGGCCTTAGCGGTGCGAATGGGGCGATGGCGGTGGACATACGGCTGCCGGGATATCCGGCTTACCTGGCCGTGTGCTTCCTGATTGCCGGGATCGATCATTACCGGGCGGCGTGCATCGGGCAGGTGTTGGTGGACCTCGCGACCTGCTTTGTCGTGGCGAAGTTGGCGCTGCGGATGGCCGGCGAGCGCGCCGCACGATGGGCCTTCGCGCTGGCGGCGCTGTGTCCGTTCCTTATTAACTACGCTTCTACGGCCCTGACCGAGACCTGGACGATCTTCTTCACGGCGGTGGCACTACTGTTGGCGGTAGAGGGGGCGGACGCATTGGAAAACCCCACCCTAGCAAAAGCAGCTAGGGTGGGCCACCCCCAAAATTGGGTGGAAGGTTGGGGCAGCCACCACCCATGGATTTGGTGCGGGCTGGCAATTGGCGGGGCGACGCTGCTGCGTCCCGACAGCGGCATCTTGCTCATCGCGTTCCTGCTGTGGCTGGGGTGGAAGTTCCTCACACAATCCGATCTGCGGTCGAATATCTTTCGAGCGGCGATGCTGGTTGGGGTGTTCACGTTCGTTCCCCTGGTACCGTGGGCCGCGCGGAACGCGATAACGCTGCACGAACTCCAGCCGCTCGCGCCGGTGGCCGCGAACGAGCCGGGCGAGTTTGTTCCGGTTGGATTCGATCGCTGGCTGAAGACTTGGGAGATCGATTATGCGTCGCAGGAGGATATCGGCTTCAACGTGAGCGGTGAGGCGATGCCATTCGATCTCGTGCCAGGCCGTGCTTTCGATACTCCGCAGCAGCGCGCGACCACCGAAGAGTTGTTTCGCGAGTACAACCAGACTTTGAACATGACGCCTGAGCTGGATGCTCGGTTTGATCAACTCGCGCAGGAGCGGATTCACGATTCACGCTGGCGTTATTACGTTGAATTACCCGCGGCGCGCGCGTTCGATATGTGGCTGCGGCCGAGAACAGAGATGCTGCCGGTGGATATCCACTGGTGGCACTTCGACGATCCACGCGACGATTCCATTGCGATCTTCCTCGGCGTGTGGAACCTGGCGCTGCTGTTGGCGGCAGCGTGGGGGTTCCGAAAGGTGGTAGTGACGCGAGGGGTCGGACTGCTGCTGACGTTTGTGGTAGTGCGCACGGTGCTGATCGTCGCTATCTCGATTCCGGAGCCGCGATACGTGCTGGAGTGCTATCCGGTGGTGCTGGCGCTGGCAGGAGTAGCAGTCGCCAGTCGCCGGTCGCCGGTCGCCGGTCGCGAGCGACCTGCGAACTAAGCTCCCGTGATCATTCCCCCGATGAGGTCGGTAATCTTGTCGACACGGTGCTCGATGCACCAGGCTTCCAGCGATTCGACGATCTTCTCGGTAGCGCAGGGGTCCCAGTAGCTGGCGCTACCGATCTCGACGGCGGCGGCGCCGGCGAGCATGAACTCGACGACGTCTTCAGCAGTGGTAATGCCACCGATGCCGATCACCGGAATCTCCACGGAATTGGCAGCCTCATACACCATGCGCACTGCGATGGGCTTGATAGCCGGGCCGCTGAGTCCGCCGACGGTGTTGGAGAGACGCGGCTTGCGCGTTTCCACGTCGATGGACATGCCGACGAAGGTGTTGACCAGGGAGATGGCGTCGGCGCCGGCATCGGCCGCGGCGCGGGCCATGCGCGGAATGCTGGTGACATTGGGCGAGAGCTTCACGATGAGCGGCCGCCGGGCCGCGGATTTCGCGCTGGCCACCACTTCTTCGAGCAACGTGGGATCGCTGCCGAAGCTGATGCCGCCGCGCTTGGTGTTGGGGCAGGAGACGTTGAGTTCGTAGGCGGCGATGCCCTCGCCCTCGTTGAGGATACGGATGACCTCGACGTAGTCCTCGCGGGTATAGCCGAAGACGTTGGCGATGACGACGATGTTCTTCTGTCGGTTCAGGCGCGGCAGGGTCTCGTCGACGAAAGCTCGTGCTCCGATATTTTGCAGCCCGATGGAGTTGAGCATGCCGGCGGCGGTCTCGAACAGGCGCGGCGGTGGATTGCCGGGCATCGGCTCTTTCGACAGGCCCTTGACCACGAATGCGCCCAGCTTGGGCAGGCTGACGATGTCCTCGAACTCGATGCCGTAGCCGAAGGTGCCGGAGGCGGCGATCACCGGGTTTTTGAAATGCAGTCCGGCGAAGCTGACGCCCAGGTCGGGCGGGCCGCTTGAGCGGCGCGGCCTCGGAGCGTCGGTCATTGCTCGCTCCGCTTGCGCAGGGCTTCGGTCAACACGTGCCCAGACGCCTTCGCGGGCGCATTGATGCCGAGCAAAGAAGAGAGGGTTGGGACCATGTCCACCGGTTCGCAGTGGTCGCGATAAACGCCCGGCTCAAAGGGCAGGCCAAAAAAGGCGAGGGGAACGTGGCGATCGTAGTAATAAGGCGATCCGTGCGAGGTGCCAGACTTACCCGGCATCACGAAGGCCGGTGCCTCGGCCAGGACCCACCATCCATTCTCAGGCGTGTAGCTGTGCAGAAAGCGGCGGCCGACCTGGTCGGTGGCGACGGCGCCGTCGCGTAGCTGTACCTTCGTGTAGTAAGCGGAGAACCCGAGCTTCAGCGCTTCCTCGCCGACGATGTGTTCGGATTCGGCTTCGCTGAAATTCGCATTGGCAAACAGCTCGCGCGTGAGGAAGAGGTGGGCGAAGTCGTAATCGCCGGCGTGAACGAACTCGGCGTTGGCATGGCGCAGGCGCGCGGAGATAGCGGCGTTGAGCTTGGCAATGACGGAACGAGTGTCGATACGGCCGGCTTCGATGCGTTCCTTTTCGCGCGCTAGCTCGGGAACTGGAGCTACGCCATGATCGGCGCTAAGGGCGAGCCAGACATTGGCGAGGCCGTAACGCTGGCCGAGGAAGGAGAAGAAATTCGCGAGCTGGCGGTCGAGGTCCAGCCACATGCCCTGCATTTGAAGGGAGTCGGGCCCGACGCGGTGCCCGAGAATGTCGTTGGCCGAGAGGCTGACGATCAGCAGGTCGGTCGCGGGGCCGGTGCCCAGATTGGTATTGGTGATCAACTCTTGAGCGAAGTCGAGCTCGTATTCATTCGCCAGCCCGGTGCCGCCGATCACGTCGTAGAAGCGGGCGTTGGGCGTGCGCGTGGTGTGCTGGAGTACGTTACCGGTCGCATCCTTCCAATCCTGGTTCCAGAGCTTGTCTGCATGGCCGGCGGCGTTGTAGTCCTGTGCCCACTTGGGGAGTTCCTTCATATAGAAGGTGGAGGTGATCCAGGCGCCCGAGGCGGGATCGATCCAGAAGGCGCCGTCAGCGGAGAAACCAGCGGGGAGCACGGAAGCGCGGTCTTTAAGAGAGATGGTGTAGACGTGCGCGCGGCCGTGCGTGGCAAGCTTCAACTCATCGCCGATCGTGTCGGTGAGCAGGTTGTGCGGAGAAGCGCTGGCGGCGCCGCCGGGAACTCCTACCACGCGGGTACTGGGATCGCTAACCGCGGTGACCCACGTATTGTTTTTTTCATCCCACACTTCGTTGGCGAAGATGCCGTGACCATTGCTGTAGGTGCCGGTGAAGAGCGTGGCGTGTCCGGGCGCGGTTTCGGTATTGGCGTACTCATAGGCGCAGTTGACGAAGTCCGCGCCCTTATCGGTAAAAAGCCGGAAGCCGCCTTGGCCGAGCTGAGAATGAATGCGTTCGAGATAGTCGCCGCGGAACTGGTCGATGATGATCACGACCACCAGCTTGGGATTGCTGTCGTAGGCGGAGGCGACGGCGAGAGGCGCAAGCGCCAGGCACAAGATCAACAGGAGACTACAGCGTCGCAGAAGGATTTTCATTTCGATTCAGTGTACCGCGAAGGCTGAAAAACTTCCGTTACAGACATGTCAACAATATTCGTATGGTCGGCAGGCCCTGGCCAAGTTCCGTCCGTCCTTTGATATGATTTCGCGCACAGGAGGACGCAACGTGAAGCTAGGGACGATGGCTGTGGTGGCGGTTCTTGCCGGAGCGATGACGATCGCGGCGGCGCAACAAGCGAAGAAGACCGAGGCGGCGAAACCGGCCGCGAGCAAGGGAAACGCGGCGCTGATCGCGCGCGGCAAGTACCTGGTGGGGCCGGCTGGGCAATGCGGCGATTGCCACACGCCAATGGACAAGACCGGGCACCCGATCAAGTCGCAGGCACTGCAAGGCGCGCCCATTCCGTTCAAGCCGATCGTGCCGATCCCGGGATGGGCGGATTCGTCCCTGCCGATCGCCGGGCTGCCGACGATGGCTTCGGATGAAGACGCGATGTCGTTCTTCACCACCGGCAAGCATGTTGACGGAAAGATGGCAGCGCCGCCGATGCCACAGTACCGGTTCAGCAAACGCGACGCCGAGGCGATCATCGCGTACCTGAAATCGCTGGGCGGCTAGCACCCCGTCAAGAAAGATCTCAGCGCAGAGGACGCAGAGGGGCCGAGCTCGCGGAGTCCACGTTCCGCGTGACAGGCGAGACGCCTGTGCCACGGCCGAGCGCTCAGTGCATCGCTGCGCCGCCACCG
>JBOGLI010000907.1:0-7872 GCA_050746165.1 Terriglobales bacterium
ATCTGTCGCAGACCCGACAAGTCATCGGACGAGACCGGCTCTTCGAACCACGTGATACGCTCTTCCGCAAAGCGCTCGGCCAGCTCGATGGCCTGCTTGAGGCCATAGGCACCGTTGGCATCGACGAACAGGCCGCGCTCACCGATGGCCTGGCGGGCAAGGGCCACGCGGCGCGGGTCCTGCGCCGGCTCGGAACCCACCTTGATCTTGACCCAGCGACAACCGTCGCGCTCCACAAAGTTCGCCAGTTGTCGTTGCAGAGTCACATCGTCATAGCTGGTGAAGCCGCCACTGCCGTAGATCGGCACGCTGTCGCGGTAACGACCCAGGAGCGTCGCGAGTGGCAGCTCGCACAGTTTGGCTTTGAGATCCCAGAGCGCGACGTCGATGGCGGAGATGGCCGTGGCGGCAAGCCCGGCACGCCCGAGATTGCGCACGGCCTGCTGCAGACGTCGCTGGCAGTCCGGGATGTTGAGGGCGTCCCCCTGCGCGAGGGCGCCGGCCAACTCCGTTTCGATCAACGGCACGATCGACGCGCTGGAGTAGGTATAGCCCACCCCCTGGCGGCCACCGGCGCTGATCGTAACCACTACCAGCGTGGTAGCACTCCATTGCAGCGTGCCATCCGCTTCCGGCAGATCGGTCGGGATGCGGTAGGCCGCAGCCCGGAGAGCGCGGATCGGTGCCTCGGCAGTGGGCATTGCGGCTACTTGCCGTGGCCGGGCCGCAGTGCGCTCAATACCTCTTTGGCAGTGGCTTTGAGGATGCCGCCTTCGTCCGGATCACCCTGCAGCAGCGTGGACATGAAGTGCTTGGCCTGCGTGAGGGTTATGTGGGGCGGCAAGGGTGGCACGTCCGGATCGGTGCGGATGTTGAGCACCACGGGCCGATCGGCCGCGAGCGCTTCATCCCAGGCGGGCCCCACCCGCTCCGGGCTGTCCACGTAAATGCCTTTCAGGCCTATCAGTTCGGCGAAGCTGTGATAGGGCACGTCGGGCAGATCCTGCGAGGCCTCGAATTTGGGATCGCCTTCCTGTACGCGCTGCTCCCAGGTCACCTGATTCAGATCCTGGTTGTTGAAAACGCAGACGATCCACTTGGGGTTGGTCCATTCGCGCCAATATTTGGCCACAGTGATCAGCTCGGCCATGTTGTTCATCTGCATGGCGCCGTCACCGACCAATGCGATCACGGGGCGGTCCGGATGCGCAAACTTGGCGGCGATGGCATAGGGCACCGCGGCGCCCATGGATGCCAGGCCACCCGATAACGAGCAGGACATGCCGCGCCGGATTTTCAGGTCGCGCGCGTACCAGTTGGCGCAGGAGCCCGAATCGCTGGTGATGATGGCGCGCTCGGGCAGTCGCGGGGACAGCTCCCAGGCGACACGCTGGGGATTGATCGGATGCGCTGCCGTCATGGCGCGCGATTCCAGCAGTTTCCACCACTCGGCGACGTTTTTCTCGATGCGCTTGCGCCAGCTGTTATCCGCTTTCTGTTGCAGCAGCGGCAGCAACGCGCGCAACGTGTCGGCGCTGTCACCGACCAAATTGACTTCCATCGGATAACGCAGGCTGAGCATGTCCGGCTTGAGATCGATCTGCACGCCGCGTGCCTGACCTTCCTTGGGCAGAAACTCGGCGTAGGGAAAGCCGGAGCCCACCATCAGCAGCGTGTCGCACTCGTTCATCAGCTCCCAGCTGGGCTTGGTGCCGAGCAGACCGATGGACCCGGTCACCCAGGGCAGGTCGTCAGGCAGGGCCGCTTTGCCAAGTAACGCCTTGGCAACACCGGCACCGAGCTTGTCAGCCACCGCGATTACCTCATCCGTGGCCTGCAGTGTCCCCGCGCCCACCAGCATGGCGACCTTCTTGCCCGCATTGAGCACGTCCGCGGCACGTCGCAGGTCAATCTCATAGGGAACGACTCGGGGTGCCTGATAGCCGATGCCCGAATGGAGCGTGCCATGCTTGCGCGGCGGTGGTGTATAGGCCTCCTCCTGCAGGTCGTTCGGTACGATGATGGCCGTGACACGGCGCTCGGCGCGTGCAATGCGGATTGCTCGATCGATGACATGGCGCATTTGCGGCGCCACACCCACCTGCTGCACGAAAGCGCCGGCCACGTCCTTGTAGACACTGACCAAATCCACTTCCTGCTGGTAGTGCCCGCCCAGCGCCGCACGGGCTTGCTGACCGGCGATGGCCAGTAGCGGCATGTGATCGAGCCGCGCGTCATACATGCCGGTGATCAGGTGCGTGGCACCGGGACCGGAGGTCGCCAGGCACACACCCAGCTGACCGGAAAACTTCGCGTAGGCCGAAGCCATGAAGGCCGCCATTTCTTCATGACGGACCTGGACGAATTTGATCTTGCCGGCGGCGCGGTTCATGGCGCCCAGCAGGCCATTGATGCCGTCGCCCGGGTAGCCGAATACCACTCGGATGCCCCACCCATGCAGGCGTTCCCAAAAGAAATCACCGACCGTCTGTGACATGGCAGCTGCCCGCATCGGAATGGATCAGAGATTTATAGGACAGTGCGCCGCCGCCGGGGATCGGCCGCGCAGCGGGTTGGCTTGTCAGTGCTCGCCGTCAGTGGGGCCGCGTCGGGTCCTATGGCCAAGGAATGCAGCACATTCGATAGTCGATCGGAGGGGCGGTCGGCCATGAGCAGCGACCTAGTGATTCGTTTCCTGGTCGGCGGCGTCGTGGTGGCCGCCTTCGCGGCACTCGGCGATGTCCTTCGACCCAAGAGCTTCGCGGGCCTGTTCGGCGCAGCACCCTCAGTTGCGCTGGCGACGTTGGGACTCACCATGGCGAGCAAGGGAACGAGCTATACGGCGCTCGAGGCGCGCTCGATGATGATCGGCGCGGTGGCGTTCGTCGTCTATGCGCACGTCTGTGCGCGTTTGATGCTGCGGCGAACCTACCATTCAGCGCTGGTGAGTATCGCGGGCCTCGTGCCCTGGTTGCTGCTGTCCTTGGGCGGCTGGTGGCTGCTGCGAGCGATCCGATGAGGATCGAAATCCATCTGTCGCAACTGCGTCGTACCCGCTGGTACGAATATGCCTTGCGCTTTGTGTTAGGGGGCGCCGTGTGTGCGCTCGCCGGCTTTCTCGCCGGGCGGTTCGGGCCTGGCGTCGGCGGTCTGTTCCTGGCATTTCCGGCGATTTTCCCGGCCAGCGCCACGTTGGTCGAGAAGCACGAGGCGCAAAAGAAGCACCGTGCCGGGATCGAGCACACCGTGCGCGGACGCGAGGCCGCGGGATTGGATGCGGCCGGCGCGACGCTGGGAGGGATGGCGCTGTGTGTGTTCGCCGCGCTCGTTTACCGCTTTCTGCCGCCCTATCCGGCGATCGCGACCATTGCTCTGGCGGCGCTGGCGTGGCTCGCGACCGCGACGTCCCTGTGGTGGCTGCGCAAAAAGCATTATCTCGGAGGGCGCTCCCGGCGCGGCAGGCGCGCCTAGGTTTGCATTGATTCGGAGGAGACCGCATGGCCAAGATCGTCGTTGTGACCGGCGCCAGTGCCGGTGTTGGCCGCGCCACAGTGCGCGAATTTGCAGCCCACGGCTATGACGTGGCGCTGTTGGCGCGACACCGCGGGCGGCTGGAAGCGGCGGCCGAGGAATGCCGAGCCTTCGGCGTGCGTGCGCTGCCGCTGTGTGTCGATGTGGCGGATTCGGCTGCCCTCGAGATTGCAGCCGAGGAGACCGAGCAGGTGCTCGGCCCGATTGACGTGTGGGTGAACATCGCCATGGCCACCGCGTTCTCCGCGTTCGAGCACCTGACGGCCGAGGAGTTCAAGCGCGGCACCGAGGTCACTTACCTGGGCCAGGTGTACGGTGTCATGGCGGCGCTGCGACGCATGCGTCGTCGCAATCGCGGCACTGTCATCAATGTCGGCTCGGCGCTGGCGCATCGGGCCATCCCGCTCCAGTCGGTCTACTGCGGGGCAAAATTTGCCGTCCGTGGGTTTACCGAATCGCTGCGCTCGGAGCTCATCCATGAAGGTCTCAACGTGCACGTGTGCACGGTGGACCTACCAGCCTTGAATACGCCTCAGTTCGATTGGGCGCTCAACAAGACCGGATGGCAGTCGCGACCGGTGGCGCCGGTATTCGAACCCGAACTGGCAGCCCGCGCGATCTACTTCGCTTCCCAGCATCGTCGGCGGGAAATCTGGGTTGGAGCCTCGACCGTCAAAGCCATGCTGGCCAACCTGCTGGCGCCTGGCTTACTGGATCATTATCTCGCTCGCAGCGGCTACACCGGGCAAATGACGCATCGTCGTCAAGCGCCTGACGCGCCGGCCAATCTCTTTACAACAGTCGATGGCACCCAGGGGGCCCACGGTCGTTTCGAGGCCGAGGCCATCCGCGAGCGAGTTGCGATCTTTACCGATCGTCAGCGTGCTGCAGCCTGGTGGGGTGTCGGGATAGGGCTGTGGCTGGCGTGGCGGACGGTGCGCAATCGCAGATCGAAGTCAACGCAGCGTTGAGATCGCCACGCGCAGTCAGCGTCCGCCGGAGCAACGGTCGGGAGATGCTGACAGACCGAAGCGCTGTGAGCGTGGCACTCTCGGCAGTCTCCGGGGCCGCGTCCGAACACTGCGACCCTCGGAATGCCAGATGGAGGAACACAATGGCACGAAAATACGGCAAAGGAGCGGGTCGCAAGGTCGAGCGGGCGATGCACGAGATGAAACGCGGTGAGCTCAAGAGCGGTCGTTCCGGGCGAAAAGTCAAAAGCCGCAAGCAGGCCATCGCCATCGGACTGTCCGAGGCGCGGCGGGGCGGCGCGAAGGTTCCGAAGAAGAAATCTGCACGAAAAAAGTAGCTCCGAAGGCGATCACGTGCCTTCCCGAAGCGAAGCACCCACGCTTTCGTTCCTCTCTTTTCGATGAGACATCACCGATGGCTGCCAAACGAAAATCGAGCGCAAGCAGGAAGTGGTCCAAGCGCGTCATGGAACACAGCGACGCCATGGATCTTCAATCGGGAGTCTTCAAGCTCAAGAGCCCGCTCGCCATAGCGCGGTCGCTGAAGAAATCCGCCGAAGCGAGCGAGCGCCGTAAGTCCAGCCCGTTTCGCTCAGCGATGTCGATGCTCACCTTCGAGATCAATCGTGCGGGCAAGAACTTGAGTCCAGAACGCCTCCGGGTGCTCAATCGGGCCAAAGCGGAATTGCGCAAAGCATTTGGTCGGCCCCCTTAGGAGGCGGTGGCCGAAGGACGCGATGCCCACTGGACTTCGGAACCGCTGAAGATATATCATATACTAAACAAAAATTGACAACGTACCGGATCGATCTAGCTTGGATCTTCCGTGGGGGTACGGTGAAAGATCGTCAGTCCTGTTCGTGCTCTGTACGAGAAAGTTCCTTACCCCCGCCGCAGCGGGTCCCGCCCCGTGCATCTTCGTTCGCGACGGCCAACGTGATCTCTAAAATTCAACCATTTGAACAATAAGGGGAATGACATGAGCGTCGACGTGAAGGCGAATCAGACCGGGGATCCGATGCAAAACACCGGTGTCAAGAACCGGTGGATGCAGCTGGTGCTCGGGATCATCTGCATGGCGATGGTCGCCAATCTGCAGTACGGCTGGACGCTGTTCGTGAATCCGATGCACGAGAAATTCGGATGGTCCCGTGCCGCGATCCAGGTCGCGTTCTCGATCTTCGTGCTCTGCGAAACCTGGCTGGTGCCGGTCGAGGGCTGGCTGATGTACCGCTATGGACCGCGTCCAGTGGTGCTCGTGGGCGGCATCCTGGCGGGCCTTTCCTGGATCCTCAACTCCTATGCGACATCACTCGGCCTGCTGTATTTCTCTGCGGTCATCGGCGGCATCGGCGCCGGAGCCGTGTACGGAACCAGCATCGGCAATGCGCTCAAGTGGTTTCCCGACAAGCGCGGACTGGCGGCGGGACTGACCGCGGCAGGGTTTGGTGCCGGCGCCGCGCTGACGGTGATTCCGATTGCGAGCATGGTGAAATCGGGCGGTTACGATCGGGCATTCTTCGACTTCGGGCTGATCCAGGGCATCGTGGTGCTGGTGCTGTCGTTGTTCATGATCAAACCACCCGTCACCGCCATCGTCGCAGCCGTGCGAGGTGCGGTGAATCCGCTGACCCGACGCAACTTCGTCCCGGGAGAGATGCTCAAGACACCCGTGTTCTGGATGCTCTACCTGTGCATGATCCTGGTGGCATCGGGCGGATTGATGGCTGCCGCAGAGGTGGCCCCGATCGCCAAGGATTACGGTGTGGACAAGATCCCGGTCAGCTACTTCGGGGCCATGCTGCCGCTGCTGACGGTCGCGTTGTCGATCGACAGCCTGGTCAACGGCCTGACGCGTCCGCTGACCGGCTGGATCTCCGACATTCTCGGGCGCGAGAACACCATGATGCTGGTCTTTGCGGTGGAGGGGCTCGCCATCTGGGGCTTGATGAGCTACGGCCACAGCGTGGTGGGCTTCCTGGTATTCGCGCCGCTGATCTTCCTCGGCTACGGCGAGATCTTCTCGTTGTTCCCGGCGGCGAGCGGGGATACCTTCGGCCCGAAGTACGCGGCGGCTAACAATGGCCTGCTGTACACGGCCAAGGGCACTTCGTCGCTGCTCATTCCGCTCGCCAACGTGCTCAAGGCTTCCGCGGGAAGCTGGGTGCCGGTGCTGTGGATTGCCGGGGCACTGCCCATCATCGCGGCGGTACTGGCGAAGTTCGCACTGGCACCGATGCGCCGGCGGCTGCTCGAGCGGGTGGCGGCCGAAGAGCCGCCTGCGGTACCCGGTAGATTGGCTTAAGGCCTGAGGAGGGTCGATCCCTCCAGAGTGGGGGCGGTGCGAACCGCCCCCATTCCTTTCGCTTCGCACCCCCAAGGCGCACCGCGCCCCCAAGTCGCTGCGCACCTCCAAGTCGCTGCGCACCCCCAAGTCGCTGCGCACCCCACCTTTTGATGTGATCGCCTGATTGCATCCGCTGAGGTTAAATGCGAGTGAGCGAAAGAGGGTCAAGTTGAAGGGCTCACCTCGAAGGCGATCCGATGGTCGGCTGCGGCGTCTGCGTCGGGCAGAGCTTCCAGTGGACACGATCGAATTGGCGCGCTATCTGATCGGCATGGTGGTGGTCCATGACACTGCCTCTGGCAGGTTAAGCGGGCGTATTGTCGAGACGGAAGCCTATCCGGTCGGTGATGCAGCCGGACATGCATTCCATGGCAAGACGCAGCGCAATCGGTCTCTCTTTCTCAAACGTGGGCATGCCTATGTGTATCTCAATTATGGGATATCGTTCCTGTTGAATGTCACGAGCGAGCTGCCCGGGGTGGGTGGTGGAGTTCTATTACGTGCCATCGAGCCGCGGGAGGGCATCGACGAAATGCTGGCCGGTGCCCGCGGCACGACTCGCCTGGCCGACATCGGCAGAGGTCCGGGGCGCTTGACCCGGGCATTGCAGGTTGATCTGGGCCAGGACGGATTGGACCTGTGCGCCGCGGGGCCGCTGTGGTTGGCTACGACCGCGCGCGGGACTGGCGTGATCGGAAAAAGCGTTCGCATCGGCATCACCCGCGCTGCCGACCGCCTGTTGCGTTTTTATGAACCCGGGAATGCGCACGTGAGCGGCACCAGGAAACTGCGCCAATAGCGGTGAGCGGGACTCTTGGAGGGCGAAGAGCGCGGAGGGTCAGCGACCATGAAGACCAACTTTGATGCGATCGTCATCGGCACCGGGCAATCGGGACCCTTCCTGGCGCTGCGGATGGCGGCTGCTGGCCAACGTGTCGCGATTATCGAGCGCGGACGCTTCGGGGGCACGTGTGTCAATACCGGCTGCATCCCGACCAAGACGCTGGTCGCCTCTGCCTATGC
>JBOGLI010000908.1:0-3783 GCA_050746165.1 Terriglobales bacterium
GTCGATGCCGCGTCCCTCTTCGGCGCGCATGGCATCGAGCTTGGCGACGGCTTCGTCGAGCGAGTGCATGACGGCCGCATCCAGTTCCTCGTCGCTCGCGCTGGCTCCGCCGTCCATCGCGCCGGGCAGGCGCAAGATGGCGTTGAGATCGGGCTGCGCTTCGACGCCGAATTCGCGCGCCATGGCGCGGAAGGTCTCGACGTACCCGGTGACCAGCGCGCGGTTGTAGCCGACTCCGTTGCCGCCGGAGCGCTCGATGCTGAGCGTCAGTTCGACATGGCCGCGGGCGAGCTTCGTTTTCATGGCGCGGCGGAGCTGCATTTCGAGCGCGTCGCTATCGGGCGGCATGCGCAAATGCAGGTCGAGGAAGCGGTGATTGACCGACTTCAGGGCGAGCGAGAAGCCGAGGCCGTCGTGCACTTGCGCACGCACCTGCGCGTAACCGGTCATGGAGCGAATGGACATAATGCGATTGCGGAATTGCGGAATCGGATAATTGCAGAATCGCGTAATTGAGGAATTGCGGAATTGCGCCTTCACTACAAACGATCGTTCCGCTTCACAATTCCGCAATTACCCGATTCCCCAATTCAGCAATCATTCGATTGAGCTCATCCTTTCGGCCCTGGGTTCCAGATCCACGAACTGCAAATCATACAACTTGCGATAGGTGCCGAGGCGGGTGATCAGGTCGTCGTGACTGCCGATGTCGCTGATGGCGCCATTTTCCAGCACGGCAATACGGTCGGCGCGCCGCACGGTCGAGAGCCGGTGCGCGATGACCACCACCGTACGCCCGGCCATCAGGTTTTGCAGCGCCGATGACACCAGCGCCTCGCTTTCGGTGTCCAGCGCCGACGTGGCTTCGTCGAGGATCAGGATGGGCGCGTTCTTCAGCAACGCGCGCGCGATGGCAATACGCTGGCGCTGCCCGCCGCTCAGGCTCAATCCGCGTTCTCCGATGTTGGTCTCGTATCCGAAGGGCAGCTCGCGGATGAACCCGTCGGCGAGGGCCGCTTCCGCGGCCTTCTGAACGACCGCGAGCGGAACGTGCGGCTGGCCGTAGGCAATGTTGTTGCGAACGGTGTCATTAAACAGAATCGTGTCCTGGGTCACGATGCCGATCTGGCTGCGCAGCGAGGCGAGCGTCAGATCGCGAACGTCCACTCCGTCGATGGTGATCTTGCCGGCGGTAATGTCGAAGAAGCGCGGGATCAGGTGGACCAGCGTGGTTTTTCCGGCGCCACTGCTGCCTACGATCGCCACCACTTCGCCGCGTTTCACCTCGAGCTCGATCCCGTGCAGGACAGGTTTGCTGCCGTCGCCGTTCTCGTAGGAGAAGCTGACGTTCTCAAACCGGATCGCGTCCTTGAAGCCGCGCAACTGCTTGGCCCGCGGCTTTTCCCGTACTTCATCCTCCACGTCCATGAAGCTGAAGATGGTGGACGACGCTCCCAACGCCTGCTGGAAATTGTTGTAGAAGAGCGCGAACTTGCGGACCGGATCGTAGAGGCGGAACACCGCGAAAATAAACGCGACGAAAGTGCCAGGCTCGAAGACGCCGCGTTTAATGTAGTCGCGGCCAACCAGCAGAAGTAGCGCGCCGGCGATCGCACCGATCGTATCCATTAAGGGCGAACTGACGGCGCTGGCGCGCACGGAATGCAAGTTGGCGCGGAAAAGACGCCGTGCCGCGCTGCGAAAACGCGCCGACTCCCAGAACTCCATCCCGAAGGCCTTCACGATTCGGTTCCCGGTGATGCTCTCGTGCAGGATGTTCTGGATCTCGGCCATCTTGTCCTGGCCGCGGCGTGTGGTTTTTCGAACCCTGATGCCGATACGCTGCATGGACAGGATGATGAAGGGAATGAAGAGCAGCAAGATCCACGCCAACCGGTGGCCGAGGACGACGACAACCCCCGCGAGAAAGACGAAGGTGAAGAACTGCTGCAACATGTCGGCGAGGACGGTGGACATCGCCACCTGCACCTTCTCGATGTCGTTAATCAGGGTGGAGAGCAGGGTCCCGGTGGTGTGCTTATGGAAGAAGGCGACGGAGCGGTGCAGGAGGGCGTTGTAGATGTCGTTGCGGAGATCGGTGATCAGGCCGAATCCGGCGTAGTTCACGAGATAGGTGCCGGCGTAGTCGCAGAGCCCTTTCAGCAGCGTCGAAGAAACGAGGGCAAAAGCGACGATATTCCAGACATTATGAAGATGCTGCGGAACGAACTGCTGTAGGTAAATCGGGCGTCCGCCGAAGGCTTTCGGAACAGTAAAGAGGACAATCTGGCCTGTTTGGGAAGCAGGACGCAGGACGTAATCAAGGATTGGCCCGACCAGCAGCACCCGAAACGCGTCCAGCAATCCGACCCCGGCCAGCAGCACCACCGAAGCGATGAGTTGGACCGAATACGGGCGGACATACCGCAGAAGTCGGAGGAGCTGGCGCATGTTGGGGTACTTCCATTGTACCGGAGATACGGGCGAGGATTTGGTGATTTGCTGAGTGGGTGAGTTCGTGATTACGGGCCGGAAGATGCGGATTGGGCGATCAAATCACCAAATCACCCAATCGCCAAGTCACCCGATCAAAGCTTCGGCAGGATTTCCTTCAGCGCCCACTGGATCCGCTCCATGCTCTCCTTGACGGCCTCCAACTGTTCCCTGTCGGCGTTCGAGTAGGCGTGGAACGAGATGACCTGCAAGGCGTTGCGGACGTGGTGATTCATGTCGGAAATGACCGCCAGTTTGTGGCGCAGGCGCTCGCGGCGCTCCTGTTCGTATTTCAGGAGCCGATAAACGAGTACTCCGGCAATGGCGGCCGCGAGGCCATCGGAGAAGGCGAAGGCAATCAGGCGGGTCTCGCCCTCGCGGACCACCAGGCTGTCCATGCCCACGCCGATCACGAACATAATCAGCCCGGCGATCACCGCGTACAGGACGATTCGCCACTCCCGCATGGGGCGCATCTGCGAGGAGGAATCGGTATTGGCGGCCGGATAGGGCGTCGGTTTAGTCACGCTGCTCATCGTTCCCACGTGTTCCATTGTATGTCGTCTTCAGAGCTGCCGGGATACCTAGATACCAGACACAAATACCCGAGCCTGCCTAATCCTTTCGGGTAGTTCGAACCCGCGGAGTGCAGCCGAGTTTCTGTGGAATCAATGAACGTGGAAGAAATGGTCGAGGGCAAACAGGAACGCAACGCCGAGAAAAACAATGCCCGCCATCTTGATCCCGGGCTGTTCGTTGACCTCGGGAATCAGGTCGGAGGCCGCCACGTAGATGGTCACGCCGGCCGAAATCGGTAGCCCGATGCCGACTGCGTGACGCGTAATCGCCATCGTCAGCACTCCGGCCAGGGTCGCGGCCCCCAGCAGCACCGACGATCCCCATGCCGTTCGCTTGCTGCTCCCGCTGGCCAGCATCACCGACGCGACCGTAAACCCCTCGGGAATCTTGTGCAGGAAGACGGCGATGAAGATGATCCAGCCCAGCCAGTTGGAGACGATAAATCCGCTGGCGATGGCTATGCCGTCGAAGAAAGTGTGGATGACGAGTCCCCCGACCACCGACCATCCTTTGTGCGCGTGCACGAACTCTTCGCGATGCGTCTCCTCGCCGAAATGGAAATGCGGGCTGACCGTGTGCTCGAAGAAGTGCACGATCAGGTAGCCGAGCAGGATGAGCAGTCCGGCGCCACGGCCGCGCAACTCGATCGACTCCGGCACCATCTCGACGAGCGCTGTTCCCAGCATGAATCCGGCGCCGAGCGCGACGAAG
>JBOGLI010000909.1:0-4091 GCA_050746165.1 Terriglobales bacterium
CCCCTGCGCAGGATTCGCCCAACCAGCCCGGCAATACCGTCCAGCTTCCCAACCAGCAGGGAGGACAGGCTCCGGCATCGGAAAATAACGGTGTATACGTCTTCAAGGCGTACACCCAGGAAGTGCAGTTACACGCCACCGTGGTGGACGACAAGCACCACGTGGTGAATGGCCTGAACAAGAACGATTTTGTCGTTTATGAGAACGGCCAGCCGCAGCCGATCAAGTCGTTCCGCAACGCCGACGTGCCCGTCGCGGTCGGTATCGTGGTCGACAATTCCGGCTCCATGCGCGACAAACGCCCCGCCGTCAACACCGCGGTCATTAACTTCGTCAAAGCCAGCCGGCCGGACGATGAAGTCTTCATCGTGAACTTCAACGACGAGTATTACCTCGACCAGGATTTCACCGACCAGATTCCCAAGTTGAAGGAAGCGCTGGATCGAATTGAATCGCGCGGTGGCACCGCTCTCTACGACGCTGTCGTCGCCTCCGCCGACCACCTGAAAAAGGATTCGAAGTGGTCCAAGAAAGTCCTGCTGGTGGTGACCGACGGCGAAGACAATGCAAGCCGTGAATCGCTCGAGCAGGCCATTCGCCGCCTGCAGGCGGAAAACGGTCCGACCGTGTACACCATCGGCATTCTCGGCGGCGAAAAGCAGCGCCGCGCGCATCGCGCCCTCTCCGCCATGGCCGAAGATACTGGCGGCATTGCCTTCTTTCCCAAGGACGCCAACGAGGTCGATTCAATTACGCAGGAAGTGGCGCACGATATCCGCAACCAGTACATCATCGGCTACCAGCCGACTACGCCACGGAGCGCCGGCGGGTATCGCACCATCAAGGTCGATGCCAAGGCCCCCGGCTACAAGCACCTCATTGTGCGCACCCGCAGCGGCTACTACGCCAACGGTCAGCAACAGGCGAGCAATAGCGGAAAATGAAGAATGAAGAAGTCAGAATGAAGAATGGGTCGAGTGGAAAATGAAGAATTAAGAAGTCAGAATGAAGAATGGGTTGAGCGGAAAATGAAGAATTAAGAAGTCAGAATGAAGAATGGGTTGAGTGCTGTGGATATTGATAACGCGCTCGACCCATTCCGTCTTTCATTCATTTTGAATTCTTAATTCTGAATTCTTCATTCTCAAGTTCTTCATTCTGACTTCTTCATTCTTTATTCTGAATTCTTAATTCTTAATTCTTCATTCTGACTTCTTCATTCTTCATTTCCCCCGCTCATTTACAATCCGCTCATGTTCTATCGCTCGGACCAGCGCTCGCCGGAGCAGATGCGGCCGGTCAATATCGTCCCCGAATTCATCTCCACCGCCGAGGGCTCGGCGCTGATCGAGGTCGGGAATACTCGCGTGATCTGCACTGCCTCGGTCGAGGAAACGGTGCCCGGCTGGATGCGCAACTCCGGACGCGGCTGGATCACCAGCGAATATTCAATGCTTCCCCGCTCCACCCTGACGCGCACGCCACGCGAATCGGCCCGCGGGCGCGTCGGCGGCCGTACCCACGAGATTCAGCGCCTGATCGGCCGGGCATTGCGTGCCGTGGTGGACCTGAAACAACTCGGCGAGCGCACCATCTGGATCGATTGCGACGTGATCCAGGCGGATGGCGGGACGCGTACCGCTTCCATTACCGGCGCCTTCGTCGCCCTTGGCCTCGCCATGCAAAAGCTCGTCGAGGCCGGCACGCTCTCCGCCGCGCCCATCCGCGATTACATCGCCGCGATCAGCGTGGGCATTGTCGATGGCGAGATTCTGCTCGACCTGAATTACGAAGAAGATTCGCGCGCCGAGGTGGACTTGAATTTCGTCATGACCGGCGCGAAAAAAATGGTGGAAGTGCAGGCGACCGCCGAACAGCGTCCCTTCGACGACGAGCAGTTGCGCCGCATGCTCGAATTCGCGCGCAAGGGCGTGGAAGCGCTCATCGTGAAACAGCAGGCGGTGCTGGGAAACTTGAGATTGCGACAATGATCGGATCATCGGGTGATCGAGCCATCGGGTCAACAAGACGACCCGCGTCGGTGACCCGATGTCCCGATGACCGGATGACCCGATGACTTTCATTCGCTCCGGACTGCGCGTCGTTCGTGAAACGCCGGCCCTCGCCTTTGCCGAAATCGCGTGGCGCTGGACCTTCGGCGTGGCCGTGTGGATCGCCCTCGTCCTGATCGTGCGAACCATCATGGCCGGCGTGGACGTCACGCCGGTGGAAACCACCTTCGACCGTACCAGCGACGCCTTTCTCATCGCCGACGCCGTCGCCCGCGTCATCGTGCAGGTCCTGCCCCACTTCGTTCATGCCCTCGTCATCGCCGTTCCTCTGCTGGCCCTGGTGTGGATCGCCGCCGCGACCCTCGGTCGTGCTGCGACCCTGCGCGCGCTCGCCCGTAGCGCTGGCTTCCAGCCGGCAGCGGGGTCCCCGGCGCGTGGCGCACGCGACGGGGTGCTCGTTCCGCCGGATTCTAGCCGGCTCCTATTTACCCTAACCTCCCTCAACGCGCTCCGCGCCCTCTTCACTATCGCCGCTTCCCTCGCCTTCTTCGGTACGGTTTTCTTCGTGTCTTCGAATACCGCCGCGGACGTGCAATCCGGCGTCGCGCCCCTGCTGGTTCTCGCCTGGTTGCTATTGGCTTTATTCGTGGGTCTGCTATGGGGAGTTGTGAATTGGTTCCTGGCGCTGGCGCCGATCTTCTGCGTCCGCGACGGTACTGGCGTGTGGCGCGCTATCGCGGGCTCCGTCGATTTTTACCGTCACCGCTCGCGCGAGTACATGGCTATCGCATCGGCCTACGGTTTGTTCCGCCTTGCCGCGATGGTGGTCGCGATCATGGCCGGATTCGTCGTTGTTGCCGCCGGCACGGTTCGCATAGCGGTCGTACTTTCGATGGTGATCGCGCTCGTCTATTTCGCGATTGCCGATTTCTTTTATATTGCCCGGATGGCGAGCTACGTCGCACTAGGTACCGGTCCGTCGCCGGTCGAGGTGGTTTCAGCGGCCGTCGCGAATTCGCACCAGCACACGCCTTATACTGAAACTGAAACTTGAAACTGTCGCATGGATCAGCAATCGATTGTCATCCTCGACTTCGGCTCCCAGTACACGCAACTGATCGCGCGCCGCATTCGCGAGCAGAACGTGTTCTCGGTGGTCCTGCCCTGCAATGCTCCCATGGATGAAATCAAGTCCTACCACCCGGTGGGCATCATCCTCTCCGGCGGCCCCTGCTCGGTCTACGACGCCGACGCACCTCCCGCCGATCAGCGCGTGCTTCATCTTGGCCTGCCCGTGCTCGGCATCTGTTACGGCCTGCAATGGATGACGCACAACTTGGGCGGTAAAGTTGTTCCGGGCGAGAAGCGCGAATACGGACATGCGCAAATCGCCGTGACTGCGGAATCGCTGCTGTTCCACGGCCTGCCCAGGGACCTGCGGGTCTGGATGTCGCACGGCGACGTCGCTCAGGAGCTGCCCGCCGGTTTCCAACTGGTCGCCAGTTCCTCGACGGCCATCGCCGCCATCCAGGACCCCGAGCACCGGTACTGGGCCGTGCAGTTTCACCCAGAGGTCCATCACACGCCGCTCGGCGCCGAGATCCTCAAGAACTTCGTCTTCGGCATCTGCAACGCGCGCCCCGACTGGACCCCCCAGCGCTTCATCGAGGAATCGGTTCGCCAGATTTCAAATACCGTAGGCGAGAATGGTCACGCCATCTGCGCCCTCTCCGGCGGCGTGGACTCGTCCGTGGCCGCGACGCTGGTCGCGCGCGCCATCGGCGAGCGTCTTACATGCGTCTTCGTTAACAACGGAGTGCTGCGCAAAAATGAATTTGAGAAAGTGCAGCAGACCCTGCGCGAGAAACTCGGCCTCAACGTCGTGGCCGTCGATGCCGCCGAACGATTCCTGCGCAAGCTGGCCGGCATTACCGAGCCGGAGCGCAAGCGCAAGATCATCGGCGCAGAATTCATCGCCGTCTTCGATGACGAAGCCGCAAAGATCCTGGCCCACGACGCGAAACAGGGCGGCCCCGAATTTCTCGTCCAGGGAACGCTCTATCCCGACGTGATCGAATC
>JBOGLI010000910.1:0-5260 GCA_050746165.1 Terriglobales bacterium
GCCCGTCTGCTGTGCGTAGTCCACATCGACGGCGATCAGGTCGCCGACCTGGAATGCTTCCACCGCGCCCGCGCCGAACACCAGCTCCTGCGCCGTTGAAGTGGGCAGCAGCGCGACCGCGTCCTGCGGACTTCCGCCGGAAGGGAAGGGGTCTGCGTTGACGTTGCTGGCGAGCACGTTCATGTGTTGTGACCCGCCGGCCAGCGCCATCTGCACCTTGCCCCAGTCATGAAACTCGAATTCGACCCGTGCCTCCAGGTTTCGCCGCGCCTGCGCCGTCACCGCCGATTTCACGCCCGCTCGCATCAGTTCATGCCTGGTCGCCGGTACGCGCCGGAAGTTCATAACACACCCGAGATCCAGCCAGGGCGCGCTCATGTTCGATGGGTCGTGCCGCGATGGATCGAAAACCGCGGGCGTGCCGCTCTCGCGCAGCACCGGCGCGAACCAGGCGCGGACCCGGCGCGCAACCGGCGTCGGCCGCAATGGATTGCCGTTCATGCCTGTTCCACCTCGGAGAAGAAGAAGACCGTTACTGCCGCTGCGCGTTGGGGTGGCCCACCCTGCCGCCCGCTTTTGGCGGAGGGTGGGAGATCCTCGAATGTCGGAGTGCCCCAGAAGACGAAGGTGCCCAGCGGAACCGCCGGCGTGACCGTCGCATCGACTTTGACTGTCCGCGGCGGTGTCAACAAGCGGAGCACTTCCGTGTCGAGTTCGCTGCCGGCGCGTCCCCGATCGACATCGCCGGCGAGCGTCGAACCGGGGGTGTACGCGACGCGGCATTCCATTTTCATCAGCGGATGCCACGCGGTTTCGCTTCCGGCGACGATCTGCGGCGCTCCCCAGTGCAGGTAATACGCGTTAGGCAAAGGCGTCTCGGCCGTTGCGGGCTCGTTCTCTGCGACGAGAATCGCCGGCCGCTCCACGCCGTCAACCACCACCGTCCGCGCCGGATTAAGCGCACTCAACCGGTCTCGCAGCGCGAGATAAAAACTGTCTTTTGTGTATTGCATGAGAAGCTCTTAGCTGTTAGCTCTTGGCTGTTAGCGTCACCCGGTACAGGTAATCCGCCCCGGCGAACTGTTCCGCCTGGAACGCGTGCACCGCGAACTCGCGCACGTCGACGAGGACTGCGAGCACCGCCTGGAAAAATTGTTCCGCGCTCTGTCCGCGGTCGGCGAGATATGCCGCGACCGATGCAGGCGCGATCAGCAGTTCATATTCATCGCCCACTCCCCGCACCACCACCGGCGATACGGCGATGTCTTCCGTGACCGGCGCATCCATCCCCAGTTGCCGTGCCTGCGCATCTTTCGCAGCACTCACCGGACAGCGGAAGCGCACCTCCGTCCCGCCCAGCGCGCGCAGCATCGCCTCGGCGCTCCGCGCCATCGCCGCGCCTCGTGCATTTGCATTTGTCATGAATCACCCGAGCTTTGACGCAGAGGACGCAGTGGACGCGGAGGTCTTTGAAATCAATCTCTTGAAATCAGTTCCCCTGCGTCCTCAGCGTCCTCTGCGTCTAAGCCTTTGGTTGTGTGAAGTGAGTCAGAGCCTGACGGCGACATACGGCGCGAGCAGCTTGCGCACGCCCGCGTCGAGCAGCGAATCGGAGAAGTACTCCAGTTGCATGCGGTCGAGCACTCCGGCGCGAACGTTGAGCGCGGGCGTCGCCTGCGCATTGCGCACGATCTGCGCGCACGCCGCTTTCACCGGCTCGGGAACGTCGGCGAATCCTGCCGTGTATGTCACCTCGACCTCGGTGAAGCCGAAGCCGAGCGCATTCGTCGCCAGGGTGATCTCGCCGGTTTCAGCGCTCCACTCCACCTGCGCGGGATCGAGATCGATCCACGCTCCCGGCAGCGCGAACGCCTGCGCGACCTCCGTGAACATGTCCTCGAGGTTCCGGCAGACGCCGTAACGCGCGCGCATCTTGACGATCGGCGACGTCGCCGGATCCAGCGGCGCCAGCGGCAAGTAGCTGACGCGCACCTCACTCGTGCGCGACGCCACGCGAAGCCGTTCTGTGTACTCGTTGATGCCCAGCGTTGACCGCCGGCAGTGCGCGTCGATCAGCGCCGACGCCGATGTCACCCATGCCTGCGCGGTATCCGCAGCAAGGCCGTGAGATTCGAATTCTGTTGCTATTAGATAGTTCATAAAGACGTAATTCGAAATCCGGAATTCATAATTCGGAGACGAACAAAATGTGGTCCGGATCAGCCGTGGCGTCCCCTGACGCGACTCACAGCAATGAGGGCGGCAGCTGACCCGGGACTTACGTCCCGAGAATGAACTGCCGCCCTTCGGGCTATAACGGTGAGAAACTTTAGTCGCCAGGCTGGGGCGTGTCGGACTCCGGATCACCCAACACGCCGCCCACGAGGTGATAGATAAGAAAGCATTCGACTAAGGCCCCAGGCACGCACGCGAGCAACCCGACGTCGGTCCAACTTCGTAGCACCACGCCGAAGACCAGCCACATCAGTACGAGGTGTGCCAGGAACAGGACGCTCATAATCGTCCAGAATTTTGCCGACGACCACCGCCGCCAGTAAAAGGAGAGCATTCCCGCAAAGACGGTGACCGTAACAAAAATGGCGCTCAACCACTTGTCGGGAGCTCCTAGAGCAATCGCGATGACACCAGCACCAAGCGTAAGGACGACTGCGACAGCGTTTTCCCACCGCTCTCTCCTGGCGGTTTGTTTCTTCAAGCTCACGAATCCTCGCACCGTGGCGATCCTACCTACAGCATCCGTTACGATGCAATACGACTTCATGTCGCGGGAAGTTTCCGGGCCTCAGGAGTCCGGCCTGTAGCCTGACGCCTGAGGCCCGAAACCTCGTTGTTTTACCGCGCGACGCTCACCTTGCGGTGCGCGTAGCTGGCGCCCTTCACCACAATGGCGCCAAATTTCACCACCACCATCTGGCGGGCCAGCGATCCATCGAGCCCGAGCTGGAACACGCGCGGGTTCGGATCGGTGAGCCAGTGGTACTCGATCATGTCCTCGCTGACGATGTATGCCGGCAGCGAGTTGGGCGTGTAACCCAGGGACCACTCGGGAATGAGCGGCAGCTCGCCCGCCTGCGTCGAGAGCGTTTTCACCCGCAATCCGCCGGTGATTTCCGCCGTCGAGAGCACCACGTTGAAGCTCTCCTTCATCTCGCGGTCGATCAGGTCGAGCAGCACCGGGTTGGCGTAGATCGCCGTCGGTCGCACTTCGTAGCTCGATCCGGCGACCATCGCCGCGATGGCCGCCTTCATCCCGTCAACGATCGATTCGTTCGCGGCGATGTCGGTCTCGTTGTTGCCGGCCGCGATCTGCCCGCAGGCGCCGAAGTACTGCAGCGAGGTCGGCGCGCTCATCGAGCTGTCGTTGCCGTTCCACAGCGCGACGTCGTGCGTGCGCATCAGTCCCTCGACCGCGTCCGCCAGGTCCTTCGCCTGCAGGAACGCGAACTGCGACTGTTGCTGCCCGACCTCAACGTCGAACAGGTTGTAGTTGATCTGCGAGACCAGCGCCTTCAGCGGCACGCTGCGCTCGGCGCGCACCGGCGCCGCCAGCTTGGCGACGATGTTGCGCGGATCGACGAAGGCGTCGGCCGCGGTATTCGCCGCGATCGCCGTCTGCTCGAAGTAGCGCGACGGGTGCCCGGTCGCCGGCACCTGCTTGATGCGCTGCCCGAATACTCCGCGGCGGCGCACGATGTCGGTGATCTCCGACTGGTAGCGGTTGACCTCAACGGCGCCCGGCCCGAGAAAATCCGCCGCGGCGTGCAGGTCCAGAAATTGTGCGTTCATGTTTTCTCCAGAAATGAAAAGGCCGGCGCGATCGCCGGCCAGTGGTCAGTAATCAGTGTTCAGTGATCAGGAGCTGCGATCAGAAGTCCTCGTGAGACCTGCTGATCACTGACCACTGACCGCTGACCACCTGTTGATTTCGAGTTACTCGATCATTCCCGCTCTCGCCATCTCCGCTTTCACCGCCATCCGCTGTTCGACGGAGAGCGACGCCAGCGCCTTGTCGAGCACGGCGGAGTCGGCGGATTCGCCGCCTTCGTTCTTCGCCAGGATGGCGGTCACCAGCGGTGACATGGTTTTGCGGGCGACGCGTGCGGCCTGTGCCTTCAGGTCGGCATTCGTGCGCTCCAGTTCGGCGACGCGCGCGTTGAGTTCGGTGACCTGCGCAGGTTCGGCGGGATCTCCGGGCTCGGGCCGCGCTGCAATCGTTTCATCGATCGCCGCCACGATGCGCTCCACCTTCGCGTTCAGCTCCTGGTGTTGCGCATCGATGCGCGCCAGCGCGTTCTCCATCGCTTCCGCCGCTGCGGCCAGCCGCGTCGCAGCCTGCGTCAGTTGTTCATTGAGAGGTTCGTCCATAATGCTCCTTGCAATCGGGTCATCCGGTCATCGGGTCATCGGGCGATCTCTTCTGTTGACCCGATGACCCGATCGCCCGATCACCCGATTAATTCAAACCACGTGTCCCGATACGCGGCCTTATCGCGCCGCAGCACCGCCGCGCCGGTAAAGGTAAAGTCGGTGACGATCCATACCGGCGCGCGCATGTCCTCCACCCGCGCCTCCGTCACCTCGTACGACATGCCGTAGGTATGGCCCGTGTGGCCCCGGCTGCCCCCAGCCGGGGCGAGAGATGCGGCGCGGAGAACCCGTACGATCCGCGGAAAGTCCCGCGCATAGAGGAAGCCGGACACCTCGATGTGCGCGGCTTCCGGGCTTCCGACCCGAGAGCCGACAGCCGAGAGCCGAGAGCCAACTATGTTTGCTTCGGTAATGATCCCGATCTTCCGCTGCGCGTCGTGGGCATCGAGCGCGGGCGCGTAATCGAGGCCCATGCCCAGCAGCGACGGCAGCGCCCGTTCGCACGCCGCCCGCGTCAGCAGTACGCGATGTCCGTTAGCCCCCGTGGGCGAGCGGTCGCTGGGCGTATCGACCAGGGTGAGCACGCCGCGAAACGGCGCGCGGTTCGGATGCGCCACACACCGCGGCATTTCAATCGCCATGGATTGCAGTTCGATATTCATTTTGGGAATTCAACCCTGCCGTTAGTGACGGCGCGCACATCTTTCTGTTTCGTGGCCCACTATCGTTCTGCCCAATCGAGCTCTTGCTTCGGAGGGTGCTCTCAGGAGGGACTGAGCGGAGCTTGACACGCTTGCGGAGGCCTTGCAGCCTCGGGGTTCGAGTCCCCCACCCTCCGCGCGGTCCGCAAGCGGCTTGACTTCGGCACTTG
>JBOGLI010000911.1:0-4222 GCA_050746165.1 Terriglobales bacterium
TCGGTAAGCTGCCGGCGATCATCAGCGGCATCCCGGGACACGAGATCGAAAACGTCAAAGTGCACGATATCTACCTTCATCACCGCGGCGGCGGAACCAAGGAGTCTGCCGCGATCCAGGTCCCAGAGGATGAGAACAAATATCCCGACCCGCACATGTTTGGCCCAATCCTGCCGGCGAGCGGATTTTTTGTTCGACACGCGAAAAACGTCGAATTCACCAACATTGAAATTGCCTACGACTCACCGGACGAACGGCCCGTGTTTGCCGTCAGCGAAGTGGACGGCGCGGATTTCTTCCGCATCAAGGCCCCGGCGGGCGCTGCCGGGCGGGTCTTCTCGTTAAACAACGTGACGGAGTTCCGGACCCTGGCGAGCCGCGGCATCAAGGATGTGGAGATTGATCGCGTCGAGCAGAAGTTGTTGTAGCGCGAATTTATCGAACCGAAAGGTGACCTGATGAGATTAGTGTCCGCATTCATGTGTAGTGTGCTGATGGCAGTGTGCGAGCTGGCGCAGTCCTCGGCTCCGGCCAATCGGCCGTGGATGAATACTTCGCTATCGCCCGAAAAACGCGCGGAGCTTCTCGTCAAGGCCATGACGCTGGACGAGAAGATCAGCCAGATTCACATGCGCGATATGAAAGAGTTCCCGCGCGAGGTGATCGGCATCGAGCGGCTCGGCTTGCCAACGTTCAAGATTTCCAACGGTCCAGTCGGCGCCGGTCCGGGAGACAGTCGCGAGAAACAGCCGGCGACGGCATTTCCATCCGGGTTGGCGGTAGCATCGACGTTCGATCCCAGGTACGCCGAGATCTTCGGCAAGACTGCCGGCGAAGAGATCGCCAGCCGCGGCGAGCACCTGCTTGAAGCTCCCGGCCTGAACATCACCCGCGTCCCGCAGAACGGACGCAACTTCGAATATTTTGGTGAAGACCCGTTGCTCTCCGGAGAGATGGGCATTGCGGAAACGCGCGGCATCCAGAGCGCCGGCGTGATCGCCGAGCCCAAGCACTTCGACGCCAACAACCAGGAACATGACCGCAAGACGATCAATGAGGTCATCGACGAGCGGACGCTGCGCGAAATCTATTTGCCGGCGTTTGAGGCAACGGTAAAGCAAGCAAACCCGGGCGCCATCATGTGCGCGTATCCCGGCGTCAACGGGCAGTTCAGTTGCGAGAACGTCCACCTGCTGAAAGACATTTTGCGGGGCGACTGGGGCTTCCACGGATTTGTGCAATCCGACTACACCGCCACGCGCAGCGCCGTCGCGAATTCCACGGCTGGCGAAGACCTGGCCATGAAGCCGGACCATTATTCCGACGAGATGAAGGCCGCCATCCAAAGCGGGCAGGTGAGCGAATCGACGCTCGACCAGATGCTCATCCGCCGCTTCGCCGCGATGTTCCGGATCGGATGGTTCGACTACCCGCCGCAACCTCATGCGATTCTCGCGAAGGAAAACGGTTTAAAGGCGAGGACGATCGCCGAGGCAGGCGCCGTCCTGTTGAAGAACGAGTCCAACCAACTTCCCCTTGATGCCAACAAAGTTCACTCCATCGCGCTCGTTGGCCCGTATGCCGGGGCGGCGCACACAGGCGGCGGAGGAAGCTCGCAGGTGGTACCGCTTTACACCGTTACACCGGAAGAGGGTCTCCACAACGCGGCGCCCATGGTAAAGGTCTCGTATAACGATGGCGCCGATCCCGCTGCGGCCGCGACACTGGCCAAGTCCGCCGACGTCGCGATCGTGATGGTCGGCAACAAGGACCGCGAGAACGTTGATCGCCCCAGTCTTTCACTGCCCGATAACCAGGACCAGTTGATCTCCGCCGTATCGGCGGCCAATCCGCACACGATCGTCGTGCTGAAGACCGGCGGCCCGGTGCTGATGCCCTGGCTCGATACGGTCCCCGCGGTGCTGGAAGCGTGGTATCCGGGCGAGGAAGACGGAAATGTCGTCGCCGATCTGCTTTTCGGAAAAGCGAACCCCTCCGGCAAGCTGCCGATGAGCTTTCCGAAGACGGAGTCTGAGACCCCGGCGCACACGCCGGAGCAGTATCCCGGCGTCAACGGCGTCTCCACATACTCAGAAAAGCTGCAGGTCGGATATCGCTGGTACGACGCAAACAATGTCGCGCCGCTCTTTACCTTCGGTTTCGGCCTCTCCTATACGACCTTCAAGGTCTCGGGACTGAAAGTAACGTCCACCGCTCCGGCGACTGCGCGGGTTGAAGTTGCGGTGACGAATACCGGGAAGCGCACGGGAGCCGACGTCGTGCAGGTTTATGTCGGATTTCCGGACTCGGCGGGCGAACCGCCGCGTCAGATCAAGGGATTCGCGCGCGTCAGCCTTGCGCCGGGCAAAACACAACGCGTCACAATTCCGCTCAAGCAGCGCGCTTTTTCCATCTGGGATACGAAGGCGAATAAGTGGACGGTTTTCAACGGCACCTACCAGATCTTCGCGGGCGATTCTTCGCGTAACGCGCTTTTGAACGCAACATTGAAGATCCAGGACCCGCAAGGAGTGACAGAGCCGGGGCCAGTCGTCTTCCATACGGCCACACCGATCGCGGGCGAACCATCGGCGATGCAAGCTCCGACCGCGCAGCGGCAGGTTCCGTTGACCACAACAGGCGAGCGGCAGGCTCCGCATCCGCAGACGCTTGAGGACGCGCAAAAGATCATCGACCGCGACTTCCACCGACTGGAAGACTGGCCGCAACTTCACCGTTATGCCGCCGCGAATGCTGCCCTGCCCGCTCCGAACGAGGGTGAGGATCGCGTGGTGTTCATGGGAGACTCCATCACCGATGGCTGGAAACTGCCCGAATATTTTCCGGGAAAAGAGTACGTCAACCGCGGCATCAGCGGCCAGACGACGCCGCAGATGCTGATCCGCATGCGGCCCGACGTGATCGAGCTTCAGCCCAAGGTGGTCATCATTCTAGCCGGCACGAACGACATCGCCGGCAACACCGGACCGATGACCGTCGAGCAGATCGAGCGCAACTACGCGTCCATGGCGGATTTGGCGGCAGCCCACAACATCAAGGTCATCTTCGAATCGGTGCTCCCCGTGCACGATAGGGGCATTCACGGTCCCCAGACTCCGCGGCGCTCGCCTGAGAACATCAACGCACTGAACAACTGGCTCAAGAAGTATTGCGCCGACCACCACCTTATTTATCTGGATTACTACTCCCACATGCTGGGACCGGACGGAATGTTGCGTACCGAGCTGTCGAATGACGGACTCCATCCGAACGCGGAGGGCTACAAAGTCATGGCGCGACTGGCTGAAGCCGCGATCGAGCAGGCGCTGGGACAGAAACGCTAGGCCGTTGGCTTCGACTTGAGGCGGTAAAGAACTTCCCCGGCGCGCGGGACTAACAGAATCCCCTCGGATTCACGGCCGCGCCAGTCGTCGAGACGGATCGACGCTGGGTCCATGTACCCGAGATTCACTTTGCGGCAACGCTCCTCCGGGATTGCCGTGGCCAGCGTCACCTGGATGCGCGGACTCTCCAGCAACGTAACTGGATCGAATGTCCCCAGGCCCTTCAGGTGTGTGGAATGTGCCAGCACTCCGCCCGGGTAATGCGCGAACCGGTCCCACTGTTTCACGAAGTAGTCGCGACTGTGGTACCCCACTTCATCGATTAAAGCGCCGTGGGTGTAACTGATCTCGCTGATATGAGGCGCGTAAATAATGACCTCGCCACCGTCGGCGATGGCCGGCTCGGTCTTGTACATGCCTTTCGCCGCTGTCCAAAGATCGTCGTAGAGCTCGGGCATGACGGCGAGCACCTTCTTGTACGGCTTGTCCACGTACACGATGTGCTTGCGGGCGGAGAGCGCGGAAGCCGCCTCCCACGCCAGTTTTGGCGGACCGAAGTAAAGTCCCGAGACGCCGTCGTGCATCACGACAAATGCGAAGCAGGAGGTCGGACGAGGGATCAGCGACGCAGCGCGATCGATGACAGCGCGTACCGGCGTGTACCCCGACCCAATCACTTCATAACTGGTGATTAACGCGCCCAGCCAGTGCGTCAGGTTGATGATGGCGCTCCCGGCGATTCCTGGAAAAAAGTATTTGTTTCCACCCGAGAAGCCGACGACCTCGTGCGGGAAAACCGGTCCGCAAACCACAATGTGATCGTAGTCCAACACCAGCCGGTTCAAATCGACCGGGACATCCTGCGCAAGGTGACCGCG
>JBOGLI010000912.1:0-2824 GCA_050746165.1 Terriglobales bacterium
GTGCTTGAGGGTCCGCATATTGTGCAGGCGGTCGGCGAGCTTGATCAGCACGACGCGGATGTCGTCCACCATCGCCAGCATCATTTTGCGCAAGTTCTCCGCCTGGCGCTCCTCGCGCGTGGCGAAATCGATGCGGGAAATCTTGGTGACGCCCTCCACAATGTGCGCGACCTGTTCACCGAACTCCGCTTGCACTTCCTGCGTGGTCACGGAGGTATCTTCGACCGAATCGTGCAGCAGTCCGGCGGCGATGGCGACGGCGTCGAGACGCATCTCGCTCAGCAAGAACGCGACTTCGAGCGGATGGATGAGGTAAGGCTCACCAGAGGCGCGCGTCTGGCCGGCGTGATGGCGCAGTGAAAACTCGTACGCTTTTTCGACCAGGCTGAGATCGTCGTTGGGGCGATAGGCACGAATCGCGTTCAGCAACTCACGATAGCGCGTGAGGCGAAGCATATTGGTCGCCAGTTGCTGGCGCAGGGTGCCCATGTCCGATTATAGCCGGGGAGGCACGAGGCACGAGGAAGACAGCGCCATGATTTTCCAGAAGCTTCGGGCCGCGGGCCACGTGCCTTGTGCCTGATCCTGTCGCGATTGACAGCGCAGCATCCGCAGCGTACAGTTCCGCGACCCCCAGTTCAACATTCCCACGGCGCTCCACGTACCCCCGGCATTTTCCATCGACACGAAAAACTCACAGGAGGATTGCGTATGCGGAAAACCGTACTCTGCTGTTCCATGGTCGCGCTTTGCCTGACGCTCTTCAATGTCATGGCTGTGGCGCAGGATGACTCGATGCACGGCCCACCGAAGGTGTTGCAGATCGTTCGCGAGCAAGTGAAACCGGGCAAGGGCGACGCCCACATTGCCAGCGAGAGCGCCTGGTCACGCGCCCTGAAGGCTGCCAAGTATGACCACCCGATGCTCGCCATGACCTCGGCCACCGGCAGCACGGAAGCGTGGTTTCTCAACGGCTACGAATCGTTCGCGGCCTTGGAGAAGAACAGTCAGAAGTGGGACAACGATCCCGCCGTCCGGCGCGTGGTGGAGATATACGATCCCAAGGAAGCCGAATTTGTCAGCAACGACACGATCCTCACGGCCCGCTACGTGCCCGAAGCCAGCTACCATGCGAATGTCAATATCGGCGAGTACAGATACTTCGCTGTCGCAATCGCCCGTTTTCGTCTCGGCGCCGACGCTGTGGCTTTCTACAAGGCGCTGAATGACGCGCGCGAGAAGGCCGGCGAAGACACTCACATGGCCGTGTACGCCGTCACCTCCGGCGCACCGTTCGGCACCTACATCTCGTTTACACCGATGAAAAGCGTGGCGGACTGGGATACGCCGCCCAGTCCCGCTCTGCAGGCCGCCGAAAAAGAAACGGGATGGATCGACATGATTCCCAAAGACGTGGCCGGAGGCGAGTTCCGTTTGTTCGCCTTCTCCGCCGGCATGAGCATTCCATCGAAGGAGATGATTGCCGCCGCTCCCGACTTCTGGAGTCCCAAGCCAATGATGGCGAAAAAGGCCAAACCCGCCGGTGAGGTCATGCCGGCAGCGAAGAAAGAAATGAAGAAATAGGCGTGAGGCACGAGGCACGAGGGTTCCCTCAGGCCTCACGAACGCCCGGGGGACTTCGCGTGAGTAAAGAGAAAATCCCCCGGGTAAGCCAAACCAGGGCTTACCCGGGGCACCCGCGTGAGGCACGAGGCACGACGAAGACAGGCCGTTTCCCTCATGCCTCGCGGCTCGGGCCTCTTTTGCTTCGGCGATGTGCGCGCGTGGATAATGGTTCCGCCATGCGAACCACCGTCATCGTTCTACTCGCCATTTCCCTCGCCCTTGCGTTGCCCGTCTTCGGGCAGGAGAGCGCGCCCACCGCGCCGCCCAAGGTGCTGAAGATCCTGCGCGAGACCATCAAGCCGGGGGCGGGCGCGGCGCATGAAGCCAACGAGTCTGCCTGGATCCACGCGTTGAAGGACGCGCACTACAACGTTCCGACCCAGGCAATGACCTCGCTCACCGGCGATTCGCAAGTCTGGTTCATGGCCGGGTTCCCGTCGTGGGCCGAGTACCAGGCGTACGTCGAGCGCTGGCATTCCGACGCGGCGCTGGGCCGAATCGCCTCCACCTACGGGCCGAAGGAGCGTGATTTCGTAAGCGACACGGAGACCGTCACCTGCCGCTACCACGCCGAGTACAGCTACCAGCCCGATTTCAATTTCGCCGCCTATAAGTACATCGCGGTGGGCGTCCTGCGCTTCCGCCCCGGCACCGACATCGCCGCTTACTTCAAGACGCTGGAGGCGGCGCGCGCCAAGGCGAAGCTCGACAACCACACCGTGGTTTACGAGATCAATTCCGGGACGCACGGCGGGACGTACCTGACGTTCACGCCGATGAGCAGCCTGGCGCGCTGGGACATTCCGCAGGACCCGGCATTCCTGGCGGCGTTGCGCGAATCGAACTGGCGGCAGATGGTGGGCGCCGACCTGATGGACTCCGAACAGCGCCTCTTCGAATTCTCGCCGGAGATGAGCTTGAAGTAGGCGTGAGGGATGAGGCGTGAGGCATGAGGGGCGAGGCTTCCAGTGGCACATGGCTCATGGCGCAGGGCGCATGGAAAGATCTCCAGGCCATAAGCCATGAGGCTTGTGCCAAAGGTCCTCACGACTCATGCCTCATAGCACGGCATCGATGGTGGCTACGTCGACCAACCCGTTGCACCCATATAGCGCCGGGAGCACGCGTTCCGCCGGATGCTTCCGCCGCAGCGCCGCGACTTTCTCCGTGCCCGCCCGATATGCCGGCAGGTACATGC
>JBOGLI010000913.1:0-6803 GCA_050746165.1 Terriglobales bacterium
CTGTGGTATCGGGAGCACATCGGCGGCGATCGCGCACCGATCGTCGATACCTGGTGGCAGACCGAGACCGGGCAGATCATGATCACACCGCTGCCGGGCGCGATCGCCACTAAGCCTGGTTCCGCAACCAAGCCGTTCCCGGGCGTCGTCCCGGACGTTGTCACGCTCGACGGCAAATCGGTCCCCGAGGGTAGCGGCGGATTCCTCGTGATCAAGAAGCCGTGGCCGGGCATGCTGCGTACGGTTTACGGCGATCCCGAGCGATACGAGCGGCAGTACTGGTCGCAAATCCCGGGCATTTACTTCACCGGCGACGGCGCGCGCAAGGACAAGGACGGCTACTTCTGGATCATGGGACGCGTGGACGACGTAATCAACGTCAGCGGACACCGGCTGTCGACGATGGAAGTGGAATCGGCGCTGGTCGCGCATGAGAAGGTCGCTGAGGCAGCCGTGGTCGGACGTCCGGATGAATTGAAAGGGCAGGCGATCTCGGCATTTGTCACTCTTGAGCAAGGGAACCAGCCCTCCGACGCTTTGAAAGACGAGTTGAAGAAATGGGTGGCGAAGGAGATTGGAGCGCTGGCGCGTCCCGACGACATCCGCTTCACCGACGTGCTGCCCAAGACCAGGTCGGGGAAGATCATGCGGCGGCTGCTGCGCGAACTTGCCACCAGCGGCGACGTGAAGGGCGATACCACGACGCTCGAAGATCTGACGGTCATCGCGAAACTGAGGGCGGAAGACGAGTAAACGTATTTCGAAATCCGTGTTTCGTGTCTCGTGTTTCGGATGTCGTATTTCGTATCTCGTATTTCGTATCTGTTTCGGAGAGCCTTTGCTGTTCGAGCGATCCGAATTACGAAACACTGAACACGAGATACGAGATACGAAATACCGGCCGCGTTTGCGGCCTTTCTTTATTGTGGTCAGAAACTCCTTACTTCCTCTGAGCCATGCAACACGGCTTGTGCAGGTGGAATCGAAGTTTGTAGCTGGATGCGGCGCGACCGCGTTCAGCGTGGCAGGATTCCATGAAGCAGATGACCCTCCTCACCATTGCCCTCGGATTGATCGCGATGCGCTTGTTTACTCGCGAAGACGACACCGACACTGACCTGGTCGCGCGGTTGCGACTCGCCGGCGCTCTCTAGCGCATTCGCTCCGGCTCGCTCTTTCGTTACAATGCGTCGTCATGCGACGCGTACTGTTCGTCCTGCTTATCTGCGCGATAGCGGCCGCCGGCCAGAATGTTCCCGACCCGGCGCTGCTGGCGGCCATCGATAAAATTCCGGCCATCGACAATCACACGCACGTGATGAAGGTGACCGTTCCGGGCGCGCGTGACACCGAGTTCGACGCGCTGCCCTGCGAAACGCTGCAGCCGTCCGATACGCAGTTCTTCCTTCGTCCCGAGAACCCCGCCATCCTCGCCGCATGGAAGGCGCTGTATGGGTATCCGTACAACGACCAGTCGCCGCAGCACGTGCGCGATCTGGTCGGCGCGCGTCAGAAGGTCATCGAAAAAGAGGGTGATCATTTTCCCGACTGGGTGCTCGACCGGATCAATACTCGCATCATGTTCGCCAACCGCGTACACATGGGGCGCGGACTAGAAGCTCCCCGGTTCGTGTGGGTGCCTTACGACGACGCGCTGCTGTTCCCGCTCAACAACTCCACCATGGCGGATACACCGGACCGGCAGTTCTTTTATGGCCGCGAGGAAGCGATCCTTAAGCAATATCTCGCGGATGCGGGCGCCGGCACGATGCCGCGAACGTTGTCGGAGTACGTCGAGAAGATCGTCCGTCCCACCCTGCAGTCGCAGAAACAGCACGGAGCTGTGGCGATCAAGTTTGAAGTCGCTTACCTGCGATCGCTCGCCTTTATCCCCACGAGCGAAGCCGAAGCAGCCGCCGTTTATGAACGCGCAATGAATTCCAGCGCCGCGCCGTCGAAAACCGAATATAAGACAGTTCAGGATTACCTTTTCGAAAAGATCGCCGAGGAGGCGGGCCGGCTTGGCCTGGCCGTGCACCTCCATACAGGGATCGGGTGCGGCGGCTATTACCAGGTGGCGGGGGCAAACCCGCTGAATCTGGAACGAATGCTGAACGAGCCGTCGCTGCGCGCGACCAACTTCGTCCTCCTGCATGGCGGATTTCCATTTACCGACGAGATGGCGAGCATGCTGACGCGCCCGAACGTTTATACCGATACGTCGCTGGAGCCGCTCATGCTGTCGGTGACGCGCGCGGCACAGTCGATCCGCTCCTGGCTCGAGTATGTGCCGGAAAAAGTTCTGTACGGGACCGATCTGTATTCCGGTGACGACGGCGCCTACGGCTGGGACGTGATCGGCTGGGATGCCGCGCACAACACCCGCTACGCGCTGGCATTGGCGTTGACGGGCATGATGCGCGACGGCGAGATCACCCGCGCCCAGGCTTTGCACATGGCCGCCTTGGTTCTCCAAGGCAATGCCGAGAAGCTCTACGGTTTCAAATAGATATCGCAAATTCGTTCGCGACACGACATAAATGCGGCACTCGCGTTATCATCGAATGGAGTGATACCGGCGAGCACCGTTTGCGTAAGATGTGGTGAAGCAATCCCGCCCGACGAGGCGGATTGCCCTTATTGCGCCGGACGCAAGTCGTACCCGTTCCTGCATCGCGAGCCGGTGCTGATCGCGGCCATCATCGGCATTGCCGTCGGACTCTGGTTGATCGCCCACGGTCTCACCACGGCGTACAGCCACCGCCAGGATGTCCTGGCGCGTTCCTGGTACGAATCCGGGGATACTGCACTGCGCGCCGGCAATTACAGTGCGGCGATAGCCGACCTGCAGACCGCCGTCGTTTATTCCCACGAGAGTCCGGAAGTTCGCCTGCGGCTGGCGGAGGCGCTGGCGGCGGCCGGCACTCCGAATCGCACCCGGCAGGCGCAGTCCTATTTGCGTGCGCTGTGGGAGGAGCAGCCGGGGGATGCGACCGTCAATCTGCAGCTCGCGCGCCTGGCCGCACGCACCGGCGATGTCGCCGAGGCCGAACGGTACTACAACGGGGCCATCTATGGTGTTTGGGCGAGCGACCCGATGCGAAACCGGCGAGAAACGCGCCTGGAACTGGTCCGGTTTCTGCTGGCCCGCGATCGATTCCAGCAGGCACAGAGCCAGTTGATCGCCGTAGCCGCCGAAGAGCCGCAAGATCCTGAGTTGCTTCTGGAACTGGGGCGAATGTTTTTGCAGGCGGGTGACGCCGGTCATGCGCTCCAGGAGTTCCGGCTGGCGGCCAAGGCGCAGCCGCGCAATCCAACCGCATTCGCCGGAGCAGGGCAGGCGGCTTTTCAACAGTCGGACTTCTCCAACGCGCGACGTTACTTCCAGCGCGCGGTCGCGCTCGATCCCGCCGACACCCACTCCGCCGATTTATTGCACATTTCGGACCTCGTGCTGCAGCTCGATCCTTATGCGCCCCGCCTCACCCGCGATGAGCGCGACCGACGCGTGGTGGCGGATATCGCGCGAACGCTGGAACGGTTGCAGGAATGCGCGACGGCAAAGAATATCTACTTGACCGCGCAGCCCCCCGTTGGTCCCATGGCGATCGATTTTCAACAACTCACGGCATTAAAGGCAAAGACCACCGTCCGCGCCTTGGCCACCGATCCCGACCAGATCGATCCCGCCATGGAATTGGTTTTTCGGAGCCAGAGCGACGCGGCGAAAGTATGCGGACAGCCGGTGAATGAGGACTTCGCCATCCTGCTGATCGGACGCGCAAACGGAGCGGCCCAATGAGCGAGGTCGAACGTCCGCCAACGCCGGTCGCGTCGCCGGAGCCCGATATCGTGCCGGGCAGCGGCGCCCCGCACTCGTTGCTATCGGCATTTCGCGAAGAGCGGCTGTTCCTGCTGCTGGCCATCATTATCGGCGTGCTCTCCGGACTGCTGGTCGTATGTTTCCGAGTCACCATTGAGTTCTGCCGGTTGTGGTTGCTGGGTTCCGCGATTCCGCCGTCCGGCGTTCGGCTGATCATCGCACCCGCCGCCGTGGGATTGGTCGTCGCCGCGCTGGTCATGCTGGTGTTCCAACGGGCGCGCGGCAGCGGTGTCAACCAGACCAAGGCCGCGCTCTTCATCTATAACGGCTATATCCCATTCCGCACGGTCATTGGGAAATTCATCTGCTCGGCATTGGCAATCGGGTCGGGCCAGTCGCTTGGCCCCGAGGACCCCGCGCTGCAGATCGGCGCGGGCACGGCATCGGCCCTGGGACGCCGCCTGCACCTGTCGCGCGAACGGGTGCGCCTGATCGCGCCCATCGGCGCGGCCGCCGGACTGGCCGCTGCCTTCAACGCCCCGATTTCCGCGGTCCTTTTTGTAATCGAAGAAGTCGTCGGACGCTGGAGCGCCGGCGTGCTGGGCGCGGTGGTGCTCTCGGCGGTATCGAGCGCGGTGGTCGAGCGCATGTTCCTGGGATTCGCGCCACTGTTCCGTATCCCGGCGTTCGGCGCCATTCGCCCGGCGGAGTTGTTGGGATACGCGGTCCTTGGAATCGTGGGCGGATTTGCATCGCTGGTCTTCGCCAAGGCAATCGAGATCTTTCGCGCACGCCTGAAGGCCATGCCGCGCTGGACGCAATATCTGCAGCCCGCGGTCGCCGGCCTGCTGATCGGCCTGATCGGGTATCTCGGATTCCCGCAGGTGATGGGCGCCGGCTACGAGATCGTGGACCAGGCTATGCACGAGCAGTTTCCCTGGCAGATCCTCGGCATTCTCGCCGGCCTGAAAATCCTCTCCACCACGATTTCCTTCGTCAGCGGCACGCCGGGCGGCATGTTTGCGCCCACGTTGTTTATCGGAGCGATGCTGGGCGGCTGTGTCGGCGGGCTGGAACGGATGTTGTTCCCGCACCTGGCGGCGTCGTCGGCCGCCTACGCGCTGGTCGGAATCGGCGTGCTCTTCGCGGGATTCCTGCGCGCACCCATGACATCGGTGTTCATGGTGCTGGAGGTCAGCGGGAATTACTCGATCATTCTGCCGGTGATCGTATCGAACGCGATCGCCTACCTGATCTCGCGCACCTTCCAACCCGTACCCATCTTCGACCTGCTGACGCGGCAGGATGGACTCGACTTGCCGTCGATGGAGGAGCAGCGCGAAGCGGCGGTGTTGAGGCTGGAAGACGCCATGCGTCCTCCGCCCTCGCGCGTGCTTTACGACGACCTGACGGTGAACGAGTCGATGCGGATCGCGCGCGACGCCACCGACGCGTACCTGCTGGTGCGCCGCTCGCCCGTGGGATGGTCGCTGGTGAAGAAAGACGATATTGAGAAAATGGATAGCCTGGGGAAGGGCGAGATGTCGCTAGGATCGGTGTTGCCGGCGCGTACCATGCCGCACCTGCATCCCGATCACCCGCTCGACACCGCGCTACGCTACATCCACGATTGGCCGATGCTCGCCATCGTTCATCGCGCCGATTTTCACCAGGTGGTGGGCGTGATTACGATGGAAGACATCCTGGCCGCGTACACGCACAGCGCAGTGACCTAAATCCGCCCGGGCGCGCTCAGCAGGCGCGCGGGCAGTGTCACGACCGCCCAAACCAACTGCAACGCCCCTTCTACGGCGATTCCCAGGATCCGGAACGGCAGCAGCACCAGCCAGACAAGCGGGTACAACACCAACGCCAACAGCGCCAGCGGCCAGCACACGATAAGCAGCAAGCACCAGAGCAGGAACGTAAACACGTCCGCCTCCTGATCGACAATACGGGTTCGAGAGTCAAAAAGTTCCCGCGGCGAGACCGTTCGCGCCGAGAACCGGCTTTTAGTTATTAGCTTTAAGCCTTTAGCTTTAAGCCTTTGGCTTTTAGCTGGGGTGCACTACTCCTGACGAGCAGTATGCAATAGGGTTCTCGGGACGAGGGACAAGGGAGTCGGCGAGACCTTAAGAAACAAGAGCTATAAGCTAAGAGCTAACAGCTAAAAGCTCATTTCAGCCGCAGCGCTGCTTCGGCGCAGAGCTCCGGGTCGGCGAAATCTCCGACGAGAAACTTCGGATACGCGGCGGCCGCGATCATCGCGGCGTTGTCGGTGGAGAGGGGGCGGGAAGGGAAGTACACCGGCACTCCCTCCTCAGCGGCGGCCTGTTCGAAACGAGTTCGCAGGTACGAGTTCGCTGCGACGCCTCCGGTCACAAACACGGTGCGTGCTTCAAAAATCCGAGCGGCTTCCATGGTCCTGTGAACCAGGTCCTCAACGACCGCGAACTGGAAGGATGCAACCAGGTCCAGCGTCTGGCGGTCGCAGACCGCGAGGTACTGCTCGGTCGTGGGCTTCGGAACTTTCGAAAGCTCCCGCTGACGGTGTTCCACCACCTCGCGCAGGTGTTGGGTCTCGACGTAGCGCAGCACCGCGGTCTTGATTCCGCTGAAGGAAAAATCAAAAAAGTTTCCGACTTCTGAATTCTGATTGCCGATTTCCCGACGCCGGTTTCGGTCCGCGTGTTTCATCTGCGCGAAGGTGAACTTCACGGCGTGCGGATTGCCGTGTTCCGCGAGCCGGTTGATCACCGGTCCACCGGGATAGCCCAACCCGAGTAGCTTGGCGACCTTGTCGAAAGCCTCGCCCGCCGCATCGTCGCGGGTGTGGCCGACATTCTCGTAATGCCAGCTTTGCCCCTCGGTGCGCGCCAGGTAGAGATGCGTGTGTCCGCCGGAAACAACCAGCGCCAGGACCGGGAACTCAACCTCATGATTTCCCTTTTGCCGCTCTTCCAGCAGCACGGCATGGATG
>JBOGLI010000914.1:0-2232 GCA_050746165.1 Terriglobales bacterium
GACGCACTTCATCGGCTCCGCGCTCTTCGATCACGATGTCGCCTCCCGTCGGCGTGTTCGGATCGACGGTCGATGTCGGCGCGAGCACGAAGAATGGAATGTTGTGGCAGCGCGCAAGCACGGCCACCGAGTACGTCCCGATCTTGTTGGCGACGTCACCGTTGGCGGCGATGCGGTCGGCGCCAACGATCACGGCGCCAATCTTGCCCTGCTTCATCATCGCGCCCGCCATGTTGTCGGAGATGACAGTCGTCGGAATTCCATCCTTCATCAGTTCCCACGCGGTGAGGCGCGAGCCCTGCAGGAATGGGCGGGTCTCGTCGGCGAAAACGTGGAGCTTCTTGCCCTGCTCGACCGCGGCGCGGATCACGCCCAGTGCGGTGCAGTAGCCGCAGGTGGCGAGGGCGCCGGCATTGCAGTGGGTCAGCACTCCGCCGGACGCGGGCAGCAGCGCGGCGCCGTGCTGGCCCATCGCCTCGTTGGCCGCGATGTCCTCGACGTACATGCGCTGCGCCTCGGCGATTAACTCCTGGCGAATTCGGTCCACGGGCAGCTCGCTCATGGATTCGAACTTGTCGCGCATGCGCTGGATGGCCCAGAAGAGGTTGACGGCGGTCGGACGGGTGCCGCCGAGCGTGTCGCAGATTTCGTCGAAGGCAAGGCGTAGCTCGCTGACGTGACCTGCATCGGCGTCGCGAACACCAAGCGCGATACCCATCGCGGCCGCGACGCCAATTGCCGGCGCGCCGCGCACGGTCATGTTGCGGATCGCCTCGGCCACCTCTTCATAATCGTGGCAGAGGACGTATGTTTCTTCGGTGGGGAGCTTGCGCTGGTCGATAAAGCGCACGCCGTCGTTAGTCCATTCGAGAGTCTTAACCATTTGTGATTTAGTGATTTGTGATTTGTAGGCAAACGCCCACTGACCAGTAAATCACAAGTCACAGATCGCTAGATCACAAATGCTTTACCCCGGGCGCGTTGGCGGATTTCTTGAGGCGGATGTGCTCCTGGCGGACGTCGGTAGCGGTAAAGAGCGACACAAATGGCGCCGGCGCTGCGGCTTTCTCGACGTTGGGACGCCCCTTCGCCTCCTCCCGCTCTACCAGGCACATGACGCCGACCACGTCGAATCCGAATGCGCGCGCCGCCTCGATGGCCTGCACCGTGGAGGAGCCAGTGGTACAGACGTCGTCCACGATCACCACCCGGGCGCCTTTTTCGCGATAGCCCTCGATGCGCTGACCCGTGCCGTGCGATTTCTCCGCCTTGCGAACCAGGAAACCGTGGATGAGCCAGCCTTGCGCGTCGCCGGGGTTGCCGCGCGGATTACGCCACTGCACCTGTTGGGCACTCAGCATCGCGACGCCCACCACGATCGGATCGCCGCCCATGGTTAGGCCGCCGATGGCCGCCGGCGTCCAGCCACGGCGGTAGATTTCGTCGAGGAAAACGCGGCTGGTGAGGCGCGCGCCCTCCGCGTGCAGCGTGGTTGTGCGGCAGTCGATGTAGTAGTCGCTGGTTCCGCCCGCGGAAAGCTTGAATTCGCCCAGGCGGAACGACTGCTCGGCCAACAAGGTCAATAATTGCTGCTTCTCGGTGATCATATTGAATTGCTGGTTGGATTCAGCAGGACTTCGATGCGGCTCAATAGTGTTTAGGTGCAGCCGAAACCAACTTCACGGCTGAAACTGAAACTGGAAACTGCTTCAGTCCCTGACCACTTCAGTTCCGTCGCTGGTGATCACTACCCGCTGCAGCAGGTGAGAGTTGTCGAGCCAGAGCGCCCAGTCGATGCCGTCGCCGAGGAGATTGAAGCGGTCGAGTTCCATGGGCTTGCCGTGGATCATGACTCTTTCCTTGCCCATGTACTGCATGCTGACCAGGACCGAGGCACGTTGCCGTGGGATGAGCGCGCCGAAATCGACCTTTCCCAACTTGCATTCGGTATTGCCCGAGGCGTCAGGCGAGCAATTCGAGCCCAGGTAGCGCCAGGCGAGCAATTCGCGCTGGGAGAAGAAGTAATCGTCGAGGATGGCGGTGGACGGCGGAAGGATGAAAGGCTGGTCGATCGGCTTGTCGTTGGGCGCCGGGATCATGTGCTCAATCAGGAACTGGTTGTCCGGATCGACGGTGGCTTCGGCCTTGCCCGGGCTGAGCTCGGCCCACGAGTAGTGGCGCAATTCTCCAGTCGAGCTGAGTTGCAATTCGGACTTCTGGTCGGCCTTGCTG
>JBOGLI010000915.1:0-4393 GCA_050746165.1 Terriglobales bacterium
GGCTGGTGCAGCAGCGCATCCTGCAGGCGACCGGCAATAACCAGTTCGTCTTCTCGTGCACGAAGAAGGTGAAGGAATACCTGCTTTCCGAAGGCACCGATGCGAAGTACGGCGCCCGTCACTTGAAGCGCGCGATCGAGCGCTTTGTGGTCTTCCCGCTGGCCAATCTGGTCGCCACCGGGCAGGTGAAGCTCGGCGACTTCATTCGCCTCGACATTGATGGCACCGGCAAGATGACCTTCACCAAGGAAGCGGAGGGCGCGCTCGTCCCCGTCCTGCTGGAGAAATACGGGCCGGAGTTCACCAACGCGGCGGCGGCGAAGGCGTCTCGCGGCGCACGCCGCGAGGCCGGAGCCCCCAGCCTGCTCGATAAGTAACTTTGTTCAACGCTCGCGAAACACGACGCCGCGCCCCCGGGCGCGGCGTTTGTGTCAGTATTCGGTGCTGAGTGCTGAGTAACAACGATCCTGACGGACGGCCCGAAATCACGTGCCCGATGTGCTTCTACTAAGCACTCGGCACTGAGCACTCGCTAGTACGCCTGCCGGAATCCCATGCTGCGCAGCATGGGCTCGGAGAGCTGGATCTCGACGTTGATAGGACTGGCCCGCCCAATATCCGCCGCGGCGAGCCCCTGTTTGATCATCATTTCGTCCAGTAGGATCGGGTCCTGCGACAGGAAATCGAGGACGCCTTCGCGATCGCCGATCTGGACCGGGCGCAACATCAGCTTGCCGCACACGAAGTACACCTCGTAATAGCCCTTCGTCGCGACCACCTTGAACCGCCCCGTGTAGGTGTTCTCATCCACGGGTGCAACCGGAGCAAGGTCTTCCTCGCGGCTATCGCGGGCGGACTGGCAGGTCAGGTCCCATAACTTCAGGAGCCGCCGCTCGTCCTGGGTAAGGGCGCGCCGGAGCGTCTGCTCGATTTTGCCAATATTCGACTCGAAAGACATGAGGCCACCTTGTTATATTCGCGTGCCGGAATCTGACCGCGTGGGAATGTTCCAGTGTACCCGCACGGCAGTTGAGCTGGCGGCAGCGCGCATCCGGGCGGTAAATACTGTGTGCGTCCCAGAGCTGAAAAGCATCTAATAAAAGAAGCTACCATGCAGCGGATCCGACCCGGCTGGGCAATGCCGGTCAGGAGGAACGATGAGAAATCCGATGAAGATGCGTGCCCTGGCGGTCACGCTTTCCGTGCTGATGGCGGTTCCCGCCTGGATGTGGGCGGCGATTACCACTCCTCAACTGCCCAACCCCGGCCAGGTCGGCTACACCAAAGCCGAGCAGATCCAGCTCGGGCAAAAGGCAGAGGCGGAAGTCTACAAGCAGATGCCCGTGCTGCCCGACTCCAGCGCGCTTACGCGCTACGTCAACGAGCTTGGCAATCGACTGAAGGCGGTGATTCCTCCGCAGTACAACTGGCCCTACCAGTTCCACGTCATCCCGCAGAAGGACATTAACGCCTTCGCTCTTCCCGGCGGTCAGATCTTTGTCAACGTGGGAACCATCCAGGCGGCCGATAACGAAGCCGAACTTGCGGGCGTGATGGCACACGAGATGTCCCACGTGTACATGCAACATTCCATCAAGCAGATGAAGCAGAACCAGGGACCGAGCATCCTCGCCGGCCTGGGACAAATCCTCGGCTCCATGATCGGCGGCGTTGGCGGCGCGCTGGCCAGCCTCGGCGGGCAAATGGTCGGGGGAATGTGGAGCATGAAATATTCGCGCGCTGACGAAGCCCAGGCGGACGCCGTCGGCGCCATCATCATGTACAAAGCGGGCTACGATCCGCATTACCTGGCGCTGTTTTTCCAAAAACTCGAAAAAGAGGCCGGGGCGAACGGTACGCCGCAATTCTTGAGCGACCACCCCGCTCCCGGCAATCGCTACCAGGCCATCAGCGACGAGGTCAGGAACTGGCCCCGGCGCAATTACACCAACAGCTCGTCCCAGTTCCAGCAGGCGCACGCCGACGCGTTGAGGACGAGGACGTACACGGCGCAGCAGATCGCCGACATGCAGAAGTCCGGCCAGATCCAGAACACGAGTGTTCCGGTGGGCGCGCAACAGCAGCCGGCAACCATGGGCAACGTCGCCGAATCGCAGGTGATGCCGAGCGGGCAGTTCCAGACCTTCAACGGTGGCCAGTTCACCATCGACTACCCGAGCAACTGGCAGCCGACGCAGGACCAGCAATCCGGTGGCGTGACGATTGCGCCTTCCGCGGGCGCCGTACAGGGTGCGATTGCCTATGGAGTCGTCATTGGCGCAGCGCAGCTTCAGAACGCGGGCTCACTCGACGACGCCACCAACCAGGTGGTGCAGGGAATGGTCCAGCAGAACCAGGGCCTGCGGCAGACCGGCGGATTGCAGAATATCCGCGTCAACGGCATCGCCGGACGCTCCGTCGAAATGACGGGGATGTCGCCCATCACCGAGAACGGACGTCAGTTGCCGGAGCAGGATTGGCTGGTCACGATCCCCTACGGACAGCAGGGCGGCGTGGTATACCTCGTCTTCGTTGCCCCTCAGCGCGATTTTGGCAGGCTGAAGAATACGTACACCGAGATGCTGCGGACCTTCCATCTCGGGCAGTAAAGAACGTTATTGGTTGTTGGTTATTGGTACTCAGAGCGTGTTCTAAATGACTTTCTTGATGCCGGAAGGCCTCAGCGGCTGAAGCCGCGCTCTTCCGAAATCATTTGGATGCCTATGGTGCTTGGCCGGAGATTTTCACACCAAACCAATTAACCAACAACCAAGAACCAAGAACCAACAACCATTTCCTCCCCGGCATTCGATTATCAGGCCAGATACGCCGGGCGTAATTGCGCTTGAAATCAGTTACTCTTCGCCCCACAATACGTCATGGGAGTTGCCGCGCATCTCGGCATCGACCTCGCCGAGTACGACGAGCGTATCCGCACGTTCATCCCCGACTACGACGAGATGCTGGACACTGCGGCGGAGGCGCTGCCAGCTTCGGTGCGCATGATCGTTGACCTCGGCACCGGTACGGGAGCGCTGGCCGCACGCTGTATCGAGCGCGCGACCCGCGCGCACATCATCGGCATCGACTCCGACACGGGCATCCTTGCCGCCGCTTCCGGCCGCTTGCAAAATCGCGCCTGCTTCATCCCCGCCAATTTCACCCGCTGCGCGATTCCAAGTTGCGACGCCCTCGTCGCTTCCTTCTCTTTACACCACGTCAGCACCCGCTCGGCTAAGCTCGCTCTCTTCCGGCGCATTCATGCAGCGCTTGCCAAGAACGGCCTCTTCATCGGTGTCGACTGCAACCCCTCCTCCGATCCGAAACTTGCCGACGAGCAGCATCGCAAATGGAGAGCGCATCTGGAGCAGTTCTACGGAACGAGCCAGGCAAAATCGTTGCTCAAGGCGTGGTCGCGTGAAGATACATACATGCCGCTGAATGTGGAGATGTCGATGATGGAAAAGGCCGGCTTCGCCGTCGAGGTGCTCTGGCGCAAGGGCGCGTTCGCGGTCATTCGCGCGGAACGCTGAGAACCTTCAGCCTTTCTTCAGTTCGCTCAGGACCTGCCGCGCCACTTCTTTCAAGGTCTCGAAGACGCCGACACCCTGCACCGCCACCGCTTCGAATACCGGCTCGCCGCGCTTCACCAGTTCCTTCTTGAGCGGATCGACGGACAGCGCGCTGGGCAGGTCGCGCTTGTTCAACTGAAGAACGTAGGGCACCTTCATGAAGTCGTAACCGTGCTCCTTCATATTGTCCTGAAGGTTTTCCAGCGCTTCGATGTTGGCGTCCATTCGTTCTTCCTGCGAGTCGGCAACGAAGACTACGCCATCCACTCCGCGCAGGATCAGCTTGCGGCTGGCATCGTAAAAGACCTGTCCGGGGACGGTGTAGAGGTGAAAGCGCGTCTTGAAGCCGCGTACGGTGCCGAGGTCGAGGGGAAGGAAATCGAAGAACAGGGTACGGTCGGTCTCGGTCGCCAGCGAGATCATCTTGCCTTTTTGCTTCTCGCTTGTTTTGTCGAAGATGTACTGCAGGTTCGTCGTTTTGCCGCCGAGACCGGCGCCGTAATAAACGATCTTGCAGTTGATCTCGCGTGCTGCGAAATTGATGGTACTCACGGCGTCCCTTGAGGGGCCAATCGGCCCAGACTTTCGCGTACCTGGCCTTGTGCGAAAGCTGTTTATACCACAGCGGACGCGGTGGAGAAAATTTCGCACAGCAAAGGCGCGTGGGGAGCGGTCCTGATCGCCGCTCCCCAGCATGCCTAGAAAGGGGTGGCCCACCCAAGCCGCCTTTGCTTGGGTGGGGAAAATGATTAGTTCTGCGCAACCGGTGTAGCCTCCGCGCTTTGCAGCGCGACCGGAGCGTCCTTCAGCTCGGACTTGAT
>JBOGLI010000916.1:0-5188 GCA_050746165.1 Terriglobales bacterium
ATATTGAAATCCGTGGTGATCTCGTGGTTTTCGGCTTCGCGGATGGTGGCCAGGTCGCGCTCGCGGGTTTGCTGGCGGGTGTAGAGGATGCGGTGGATGACGGTGATATTGCCGATGACGGCGATCACCCACAGCACCGGCGCCATGCGGTTGAACAATCCGCCGATGATGACGAGCACGATGCGCTCCGGGCGCTCCATGAACCCGACCTTGCATTTGGGGATCATGTTCTCGGCGCTGGCGCGGGTGTAGCTAATCAGCACCGACGTCACCATCACCAGCGCGGTGAGCACGATGTAAAAGAAGCGTTCGGCGCGGGCGTAATAGACGAGCAGGCCGAAGTAGAGGGCGACGTCGCTGTAGCGGTCAATAACGGAATCGAAGAAGCCGCCGAACTCGGTGACCTGTCCGGTGGCGCGGGCTACGCGGCCGTCCACCATGTCGAAGACGCCGGCGCCGATGATGGTCACGGCAGCCCACCGGAATAGCGAAACCTGGTTGCTGGCGTTGGCGTAGCCGAACAGCACGGCCGCGCCCACGTTGATGAGCAGGCCGATGAAGGTCAGGTAATTCGGATTGATGCGGGTGAGCGCAAGCCCGTGGACAATGTTGTAGAGCAGCTTGCGGCTACCGCGTCCGACTGCGCTGGTCCAGGTCATTGCGCGGCTTGGCTCTCCTCTTGGTCGTGGATGGTGGTGAGCTTGAGGATGTCCATCTCGCGCTTGCCGGTGGGAGTAACGACCGTGACGGTGTCGCCCTCCTTCTTGCCCATGAGCGCCCGCCCGATCGGGGAGCTGGTGGAGATCTTGCCCGTCGCGATATCGGATTCCTCGCTGGTCACCAGGTTGTACTCGAGCTCCTCGTCCTTGGAGGAGTCGTACACCTTTACCTTGGAACCGAGCGAGACGCGATCGCGCGGGATGTTGTTCATGTTGACCAGCGAGAGGTCGGCCATGCGCTTCTTGAGCTGGCCGAGGCGCGCGCGGACGATCTCCTGCCGCTGCTTGGCCATGTGGTACTCGGCGTTCTCGCTCAAGTCGCCCAGGGCGACGGCCTTCTTCAGCTCCTTGGGCAGTTCGTGATTGAGCTCGTGTTCGAGCGCGACAATTTCGTCCTGCAGCTTCTTTTTGATGTGCTCAGGCATGAGTTTCCGGCGATTCGCCCGGTGCGAGGTGGCGAGGTACATCCCTGACCGCGTCCGGCCATTCCGGCCCGGCGCGGCGCACCCGTGGTTGGCCCACGCTGGGGATTATAAACCTATACAGGCCAGCAGCGGTGCCACCGTATCTGCCGGAAAAGATTCCAGAAAACCGAAAATTTGCGCCAAAATGCGCCGGAAGGAACTCGCGGAGCCCTTTTCCGACGCGACTTTACAAAGCGATGTGCTTACAAACACTGATGGTTAGCGGCTTTCCGGCAACACGGATAGGAGTAACCCGCGAAAAATGCGGACTAAGTTGACCTACCGAGTAATCTTCGGTAAGATGGATTTGTTCCCCTGATGGTGACACCTCCCCTCTTAAGGTGCCTGTCCAAATGAGTTCAATGTTTACTGGAACGTTCTCCATCGGCGACAAAGTTGTCTATCCTAACCACGGCGTGGGTGTGATCGAGCAGATCAGCAGCCGGACGATCGGCCCCACCGTACAGCGTGTGTACGAGCTCAAGATTAAATCCAGCAATCTGAAGGTCAGCGTGCCTTTCCACAACGTGGAAAGTGTCGGGCTGCGCCGCGTCGTGCGTACCCAGGAAATCCAGAAGATCATCGATTTCCTCACGGACGGCGATTGCGAGAACCACTCCGACTGGAAGTACCGCTTCAAAGAAAATTCCGAGAAGATGCGGACCGGTTCGCTGCTCGAAGTAGCGATCGTCCTGAAAGGCCTGCTTCTGCTGGCGCAGAGCAAGCCGCTTTCGTTCAGCGAAAAGAAGATGCTGGAACGGGCGCGCTACCTGTTGGTCAGCGAGCTCGCGATGGCGAAAAACTGTGACGAGCCGGTCGTCGAGCAGTTGCTGACCAAGGCGCTGTCGAAATCGAAACTGCGCTTCCCGGAAGCGTCCATCGCCGAAGCATAAGATCCACTACAGCTAGTCACCTCCCAAAAGCGCGGCCCGTAAGGGCCGCGTTTTTTAGTTCTTAGTTATTGGTTTTTGGTTTTTGGTAGGCACGATTCGTTTTGTTACCAAGAACCAACAACTAAGAACCAAGAACTGTTGGAAAACGGCGCGCAGCGATGCGGCGTCCAACTACCCATGGCCGGCTATATCAAAATCCTGCGCACCGATCTGGCGACGGGAACTCACGGACAGACGATGGAATCGTATCGGCTGTCATATGTCACGGGCGGGGACGCCTGGGTGAGAGACTTCGACTTCGACGGGCTGCAGAACTTCCTGATCAGCAACGTGGGTCTGACGCCCGCGCGCACCACCGACGTGATGAACCAGGCGCGGCTGCACGGAACGTCAACCGTTCCCGCCGTCGACTTTCCCGAAAACGACGCTCTGCAATCAGGGATGACGCAGTTGCCCAGCGACGAAGGATAAGCGAGGCGTGAGTCGTGAGGCCTGAGGCACGAGACGTCAGTGTCTACGGTTTTGCGAGCGCGTAATAGTTGTACGTACCGATCAACCCTGCCTGCTGAACTCTCCAGCGGCTCTCTGTAAGCGTTTTTCGTACCACGCCGGGTTCGATGCGGTGGTCGAGCGGCGGGCCGGGCGGCTGCTCGACATCGGGCCGCCAATCCACAATAGCTAACGTTCCTCCGGGTTTGAGAATGCGGCGAAACTCGCGCAAGGCGGCGGCGTAGTCCGGCAACTCGTGCCATACATTCGCGATGAAAACAATGTCGCAGGACGCATCTGCGAGAGTGGTCGCTTGCGCGCTGCCGCTGACCAGCGTGATGGTCTTCACCGCATCCCCACCGAGCTTTGCGCGCAGCAGGTCGAGCATTCCCGGCTGAAGATCGACGGCGAAGACCCTGCCCTCTCCGGTCACAGCGCGCGCCAGCGGGATGGCGAAGAAACCGGTTCCGGCGCCTATGTCGGCCACGACGCTCCCCGGACGAAGCGGAAGCAGCGCGAGTACGCGGTCGGGCGGAAGCCACTTCAGTCGTTCGGGATTCTCGAGACGGTGGGCGTCGGCGACGCGCATCACCCGATCAGCATTGGTCACGCTTGGTGTCCTCGTTACGGGGGCCCGGAACCCGGGCCTGCGGCACCGCTCAGGTAGGAAGTCCAAGCCGTGGCAGCACCCAGCGCGTTAGCGCCAGCCACACCGCGACAAAAACCAGGATGACAAATAGGTCTCTCATGTTTAATAAATGCTCTAGTCGTTAGATGCGTTACAAGCAGCGCGGTCACATCGTGCTGTGACTCGCTCCCGCCGAGCATTTTCTCACTTACTGCCCCAGGGCTGAAGCCCGGTTCATGGGGCGCTCTGGTCACCGGCCTGAAGGCCGGTGCTTCCACCGGTGATACTGACTGTGAAACTGCTTTAGCTGGCATCCCGGCGCTAAAATGACCGACATGGCTCCCGCGTGCTTCTCCCGAGGTCGATTCTGATACAGTGTCGCGACTGTGGAGAGTGATTGACAGGGACCAACGACATGGTTGAGATTCCCGCATCGAAGCCGAACGATGCAGCGGAAAAGAAAGTGATCTCGCTTCCGCCGGAGCCGCGCTGGAGGCGGTTCGAGCGCAATTTCCGCCTGTCATTCTGGCGTGCCTTCCAGCACGACGCCTTCGGCACGGCGAAAGGCGTGGCCTACTCCGCTGTGTTTTCGCTGTTTCCCATCCTGATGATCGTGGCGTCGCTGCTGATTTCGGCGCAAAACGGGCAGGTTTACGTCCGCGAACTCGTGGAAGCGGCGTATCGCGTGCTGCCGCCGGGCATGGGCCCCATTGTCGAGGCCTATTTCAAATCGGCGAAGGAGCGGCCGGTCTCGCTGCTGATCGCGGCGTCGGTGCTGACGCTGTGGACCTCCTCGGGCGTGATGATCTCGTGGATGCAGGGCTTCCGTGCCGCCTACCAGATCCCCAAGACCTGGGGAATCGTAAAAGAGCGCCTGGTCGCCTTCGGATTGACGATCATGGCGGGCATTCCGCTGTTTTTCGCGACCGTGCTGGTAGCATTCGGCAATCAAATCGAGGCACAGTTGAGCCAGGCTGCCGGCAAGAACATCAGCCCATATGTCGCGTTGCTGTGGGCGGTGATCCGCTGGATTATCGCCACCGTGACGAGCGTTGCCGTGATGCAGCTCATTTATCACAACGCGGTGCCGCGCACGCTGAAGTGGCACACCGTGCTGCCGGGCGCTGCGCTGGCGACCGCGATGTGGTTTCCGGCGACGATGGGGTTCGGATACTATGTTCGCCATTTCGCGCGCTACAACCTGTTCTACGGATCGCTGGCGACGCCGATCGTGCTGCTGGTATGGCTGTATATCATTTCGATCATCGTGCTGATCGGGGCGGAGTTCAACGCGCTGGTCTTCCCGAGAACGGTGCAGCACACGGGAGACGAGGGTGCTCGGTAATCGGTGGTCGGTGATCGGGAGGTGTGCCGGCAGGACTTCAGTTTATATGGAGTACGCAATTTGAAGTTGTGACTGCCGATCACCGACTACCGACCACCGATCACCACATAAAACATGCCGGACGAACTCCAAACCGCGCGAAGAGCCAAGATCGTCTGCACGATCGGGCCGGCAAGCAGTCACGAAACCATGCTGCGCGAGCTGATGCGCGCCGGCATGGACGTGGCGCGCCTGAACTTTTCCAACGGCACGCACGAGGAGCACGCAAAAGTAATCGAGCGGCTGCGCAAAGTGGCGGCGTCGGAAGGCCGGACGATCTGCATCCTCCAAGACCTGCAAGGGCCGAAGATCCGCACCGGACGCCTGCGCGACCGTCGCTCGGTGATGCTGCGCGCCGGGTCGAAGGTGACGATCACTCCCAAGAACATCCTGGGCACCGACAAGCTGATCGCCACCACGTTCAAGACGCTCTCCGAGGACGTGGAGCGCGGTTCGCGCATCCTGCTTTCCGACGGGCTGATCGAGTTGCTGGTGACCGGCGTCCGCGGCAGCGAGGTCGATTGCGAGGTGGTGAACGGCGGCGAATTGCGCGAGCACCAGGGCATCAACCTGCCGGGCGCCGCGCTGCATGTCCCCTCGCTCACCGAAAA
>JBOGLI010000917.1:0-3384 GCA_050746165.1 Terriglobales bacterium
ACCGCACACCATCCGCGTTCGGTCGCTGGCGCAGCCAGCCGCAAGATCGAGCGCGGTATGAGCAGGTGTCGGGTGTCTGGATCCTGACACCTGATACCCGATACCTATTTCGAAATTTCGATCGTCCCATCCCCCGACCGGATTTCCAGCGTTTGCCCGCCGGCGTTGATCTTTCCGCGCAGATCGGTGCGTTCGCCGCTGGCATTGGTCGTGACGGGGAAATCGCTGCGCACGTGGCCGTCGCCGGTGTGGGCATCGAGGTCGGCGGCAAAATCACCCGGCAGCCGCAAGCGGATATTGCCGTCTCCAGTCCGCAGCACCCACCCAGATTTCATTGCTGAACCGGAACGGACCACCGCCTCGATGTTGCCGTCGCCGGTGTGCAGCGTAAGCACGTCGAATCGGCCTTCGACATCCAGATTGCCGTCGCCGGTTTCCAGTTGGAGCGAGCCCGAGACGCCGCGCAACTCGGCATTACCGTCGCCGGTATGCAGGTTGTGCGTCCCCTGGACGCCTTCCACTCCGAGATTACCATCGCGCGTGTGGACGTCGAGATCGCTGGCCGCAGGCAGCGAGACGCGGATTTCCAACGAGGTGTGGAAGTGAATCCGCATGCCGGTATTGTGCTTGCGCAGCGTCAGCTCGACCCGGTTCCCCACTTGCTTTGAGGTGATTTCGATCTCGCCGGGCGCGATGCGAAAGCCCTCGCTATGCACGCTGAGCCGCACTTCGTTGCCCGGAGATGAGTTGACGGTCACGTTGCCATCGTCGGCATCGACCACCAACTGGGGACGCCCCTGTACCTGGTAAGTTTTGTTCCAGTCGTCGGCAAATGCCGCCAATGCTGAACAGACGAAGAGAAACAACAAAATTGCGATTGTTTTGCGCACACGGCACCTCCAGAGTTCGTTACGTGTTTGGACGCTCCAGGGTTCCATTCGATAGCAACGAACTATAATCGCGATCGGAAAACACACGTAGGGCGTAGGTGGTCGGTCGTAGGTCGGAATAACGTATTTCGTATTGCGTATTTCGTGTTCCGTGTTTCGTGTTTCGTGTTCGGTGTTTCCTTTTGAGTGACTGCTTTCCGGGAATGTTCGACGCCGAAGTACGGAATACGAGATACGAAATACGGAGATGAAGAGTCACGGCCTACACCCCGCCTACGACGTACGGTTCGAGGTGCGCCATCGTCTCCCTTACCGATATTCGGCAGGCCCAGCAACGGGTTCGCGGCACGGCCATTCACACGCCGCTAGTCGAGTCGTTCCACCACGGCTCGCCCGGGCGGTTTTTCCTCAAGCCGGAGAGCCTGCAGCCGATCGGGAGCTTCAAGCTCCGCGGCGCCTACAACCTGATCAGCTCGCTGCCCGATGAGGACCGCCGGCGAGGCGTGATCACCTACTCGAGCGGCAATCACGCGCAGGGGGTGGCGTATGCGGCGCGAGCGTTGGGCGTGAAGGCAGTGATCGTCATGCCAAACAATGCGCCGCAGGTAAAGGTGGACAGCACGCGCGGCATGGGAGCGGAGATTGTGTTCGTTGGGCCAGCCAGTTCCGAACGCAAGGACCGCGCCGAACAACTCGCGGCGGAACATGGATACGAGATCGTCCCGCCCTATAACGACGAGCGCATCATCGCGGGCGCGGGCACCATGGGCCTCGAGATTGCGCAGGATCTCCCTGACGTCGAATTGGTGCTGGCGCCGATTGGCGGCGGCGGATGCATCAGCGGCATCGCCAGCGGCGTGAAACTCAGCGGGTCAAAGGCCCGCGTGGTGGGAGTGGAGCCGACTTTGGCCAACGACGCGCAACAGAGTTTTCGTTCCGGCAGCATCGTTCAGCTCAAGGCGGAAGAGGTCTCGCGCACGATTGCCGACGGCCTCCGCACCCAGTCGGTGGGCGAGATCAATTTCGAGCACATCCGCAAGTTCGTGGACGACGTTGTGAGCGTAACGGAAGATGAAATCCTCGAAGCGATGCGCTGGATGGCTCTGCACGTGAAACTGGTGGCGGAGCCAAGCGGCGCGGTGACCGTTGCGGCATTTCTGAAACATCGCTCGGAATTGCCGGAGAGCGCGAAAACGGTCGCCGTAGTTACCGGTGGAAACGCCGATCCGGCGCTGCTCGCTAAGGTGATCGGATCGTAGCAACCGCAACACTCGGCTGCTGCACGGGTACAATACTGCCAATGAAACGCGCAGCTCTCATTGCTTTCGTATTGGCGGGCAGCCTGTTGCCCTGCCTCGCCGCCGACACGGTGCGCGGCATCATGGTGCGTCCGGCGCAGATTTATCTGCAGCCGGCTTCGGATTCGCCCAAGGTCGGCCAGATTGATCGCGGTCGCGAGGTGGCGATCCTGGAAGTGCCAGGAACGGGATGGGTTCACGTGCTGGCGACGCTCAGTCAGAACCAGAACACGGGCGAAGAGAAGGACGTCAGCGGATGGCTGCTGGACAAAGGCGTTGTCCGCAAGGACACGCCGAACGGCGATCGCATCGTTTTCGGCGAGGCCGCGTCGTCGGAGTCCGAGGCAAGCCGCCGCGGCGGACGCAAGGGGGCGGACGCCGACGCGTTCCGTCTTTACTATCGCTGCGCTGAGTATTTCCCGGAGTCACCGCTCGCGGGCGAGGCGCTCTACCGAGCCGCCGACATACGCTGGCAGATCGATAAGTACGACGTCATGTCGCGCCCATCGGCCCGCAAAGAGGACCCCAACCTGCGCATTTACGGCATCAATGACGAGCTGATGAAGGAAGTGAAAAAGAAATTTCCGCGCACCAAGTGGGCCGATCTCGCCGACTTTCACATGATCGACAACAAGCTCTGCGGGGATTGGCAGGCGCAAGCGAAGTGTCCGGAAAAAGAGGCGGAGATTTACGAAAAGTACGCCGACGAGCATCCGCAATCGCCCGCGCTCGCCGAAGCGCTCTACGACGCGGCCTACCGCCGTGCGGCTCTGATCTCCATCTATCCCAATGAGGGCAAGGCCAACAAGGTGGCGGAGGCGAAGTCGCGGACTGAATCGCTCTGCCAGCGCGCCATCTCGACGGCGCCGCAAACCGACTGGGCCGCGCGCGCCCAGGCATTGCTCTACGAGGTACAGCAGGGAATCCCAACTTTCGGAACTCAGATACAGTAAATGGATTGCGGAATTGCAGAATTGCGGAATTTGAAACATGAATTGAAAGCAATTCCGCAATTAATCAATTCCGCAATGATGGAGTTCTCTTGAGTCCTTACTCGCTCGCCGTTCTGCTCGGAGTCATTGAAGGACTGACCGAGTTCCTGCCGGTCAGCTCGACCGCGCACCTGCGCATCGCCGAAGCCATCCTGGGCATCGACCTCGGCAACGGCTACTGGAAGATGTTCACCATCGTCATCC
>JBOGLI010000918.1:0-1916 GCA_050746165.1 Terriglobales bacterium
GTCGCGGCTGCGGAAGACGCCGTCGAGGGCGCCCGCGACCAGCGTGTTCGGGTCCGACGCCGCGATGGCCATCGCGCGCACGCTCTTTCCGTGCATCCCGGGGAGCGTCGACCAGGTCTTGCCTCCATCGCGGGTGACGTAGGTATCGCCACCGTTATTTTCGATGCTCCATCCGGCGGCATAAATGACATTGGAATCGCGCGGGTCGAAGAGAACGTGGTCCAGCACGTAGTCGTTACCGCCGCCAAGATGGGCGAAGCGCGACCACTGGCGGCCGCCGTCCGTCGACTGGTACAACTCGCCGGCGCTCGTCCCGAGCAGAATGCGCGAAGGATCGTGGGGGTCGTAGGCGAGACTGCGGGCATCGCCGCCCTCAGGGCCGAGCAGCACCCAGGGACGCTGAGCTACGCAGAAAACCGAGACAAATAGAAAGACGAACAGGAAAACCAGGGACAAACGCACGTAACCGCTGGCCCGGGAAGTCATAGGCTGTAAGATGCGCTCCAATCGCATGGGTCTGCCGGGCACAGTGTTACCGAATGCGGAGTCGGGCGCAATAGCTTCTCGCGTGACGAACGGCCAATGCCAGTTACCGGGCGGGTTCCTGTCCCCGCCGTACCCACCTCCAGGCGACGATGGTTACGTTGACGACGAACATCGTGCCGAAGATGCGTTTGTTGTGGCGCGCAAGCCATATAGGAAGATAGATGTCGAAATTATCGGCCCGATTCGAGGTATAACGCGCGGCCCAGTCGGTCAGCGGACAGCGGCCTCCGTTCAGGGCCAGAACGATGCACTCCGCTAAAATCACGCCAATCAGGGCTGCCGCCAGCCGAAATCGCTTACGCCAGCCGGCAAAGGGCAGCGCGAGCACGCAACCCGCCATGCCCGCCCAGATAACCGTATGCAGCAGTTTGATGGCGGTCAATTCCACGGCGCGATTGTCTCCGCGGCGACCGCGCAAAGACAGTGACGCGCGTCACGTTCCCGCTATTTCCCCAAGCTCGTGAGATCCGCCGGCTGCATGTTCAGGTTCTTCACCAGGAACGACCAGCGATCGGCCGCCTCCTCGATCTGCTTCGTGGTCGGCTTGCCGCCGCCATGACCCGCGCGCGTCTCAATGCGGATGAGCACCGGGGCGCTCCCGCGCTGGTCCGCCTGCAGCCGCGCCGTGAACTTGAAGGAGTGGATCGGAACCACGCGGTCATCGTGGTCCGCCGTCGTCACCAGGGTCGGCGGATATTTCGCCGGCTTGATGTTGTGATAGGGCGAGTACTTGTAGATCGCTTCGAACTCGTCCTTGTTTTTGTCCGGGTTGCCGTAGTCGCTCTCCCACGCCCAACCGATGGTGAACTTGTTGAAGCGGAGCATGTCCATCACGCCGACCGCGGGGAGCGTAGCGCCGTAGAGATCGGGACGCTGCGTGAGGCAGGCGCCGATCAAGAGTCCGCCGTTGGAGGCGCCGCCGATGGCGAGCTTCGGCGTCGAGGTGTACTTGTTGGCGATCAGCCACTCGGCCGCGGCGATGAAGTCGTCGAAGACGTTCTGCTTGTGCAGTTTCATGCCGCCTTCGTGCCAGTCCTTGCCGTATTCGCCGCCGCCGCGGAGGTTCGGCACCGCGTAGACGCCGCCCATTTCCATCCAAACGAGGTTCGCGGGCGAGAACGCCGGCGTTATGGAGATGTTGAACCCGCCGTAGGCATACAAGTACGTCGGATTCTGCCCATCGAGCTTCAGTCCCTTTTTGTAAGTGATGAACATCGGCACTCGTGTGCCGTCTTTGCTGTTGTAGAAGACCTGCTTTGTCTCGTAATCCGATGGATCGAAGGCCAGCTTGGGCTGCTGGAAGACCGTCGTTTTCCCGGTTTCCATGTCATAACGGTAGACAATACCGGGTGTGGCGAAGCTGGTGAAGG
>JBOGLI010000919.1:0-4069 GCA_050746165.1 Terriglobales bacterium
GTGGCTGCGGCTGCCGACGACACGGACATGTTCCGCGGTGGGCCGTTACACACCGGTGTCTATACCGGCTCCGCTCCGCCGCTTGATGCAAGAGTGAAATGGCGGTTTCCGACCGGAGGCAGGATTATTTCGTCACCCGCTATCATGGACGGCACCGTCTATTTCGGCAGCTTCGACGGCGACCTCTATGCAGTGAACGAAACGAGCGGCACCTTGAAGTGGAAGTTCGAGACCCAGGGTCCCATCACCTCGTCGCCCGCGGTGATTGACGGCACCGTCCTGTTCGGCAGCTACGACGGCAATTTCTATGCCGTGGACGCAGCTTCCGGCCGTGAAAAGTGGCACTTCGCCACCGGCGGCGAACGCCGCTTTGAGGCAAAGCACATTCACGGCATCGATCCACCGGCCGAAACCATGCCGGACTTCTGGGATTTTTACCTGTCGTCGCCGGTAGTAGACGGCGGCTTTGTCTATTTCGGCAGCGGCGACGGCAATGTGTACAAGCTGAACGTTGCTTCGGGCGTAAAAGTCTGGAGCTTCGCAACCGGAGACGTCGTGCATTCCTCTCCGGCATTGTTCAACAACAGGGTTTACGTGGGCAGCTTCGACAAGTACTTCTACGCAATCGACGCCTCAACCGGCGAACTGAAATGGCGCTACAAGACCGGCGAGGACCCGATGATTCACAACCAGGAAGGAATCACATCGTCGCCGGCGATTTCGGACGGCATCGTGTACTTCGGCTGCAGGAATGCGACCATTTACGCACTCGACGCCGGCTCCGGCGCACTGAAGTGGTCTCAGAAAGGAAATCGCGGGTGGGTTTCAGTTTCCCCGGCTGTGAACGATGGAAAGGTGTATGTGGCCACGGGCAGCGACATGGCGTTGAAGGAACTTGACGCGAAAACCGGACAGGTCCTGTACTCTAGAAAAATTGGAGCGGGCACGTTCGCTTCGCCGGCCGTGGTCGGAAATCTCGTGATACTCGCGACCTTCGACGGCAAGCTGCGCGCCATCGATCCCGCCAAAGACGCTGAAACAATTCTTCTTCCGGCGCCCCCGCTGGTTCCGATCGCGCTGGCCTCAAATTTCTATGACGATCACGTCGCCGGAATGATGGCGCGCCTGAAGGAGGGAGCGTTCTTGTCCTCGCCTGTGGTCCACAACGGGGTTGTGTTCGTCGGCCATACCGACGGTTCGATGATTGCACTTGGACAATGAGAGTGACGCCCCCGATAGCCGGGTAGCCGCATGAAAACCACTCAGAAGATCGGCATCACGGCCGTCGCCATTGTTGCGGCCACATTCCTTGCCTGGAAAGCGCAACCGGATTCGGCTGCTGCGCGGGCCACTCTCGTTCAGGACCAACATGGCCGCATGGTGACCGACGTCGTGATCGACGGGCAGGGGCCGTTTCCGTTCATCGTTGACACGGGAGCTCCCATGTCGTGCATCTCCCAACAACTGGCCGAGCGCCTCCACTTACCGACGCTGCCTCTGGTTCGAGTCCAGGTACAAGGAACGGCCGGCCAGGAGCAATCGTCGATGTACATCGCCCGCAGTTATTCCAGCCCGCTCTTCGAGCGCCACCTGGAGCGACTGGTCGGACTCGCGCACTCCCCCGCCGTGACGAACGGAGTGCTCGGCATGAATGCGTTCGCGAATCGGCAGGTCGTCTTCGATTTCGCGAACCACTCGATGTATGTCCGCGAATCCCAAGCGGCGCAGGGCGAAGTGATCCGGGGCCGGTTACAAGGCACCGATTTGTCGGTCGATATCGAGGTCGACGGCGTGCGCGCGACAGCGTTCATCGATACTGGCGCGCGCCGAACCATCGCCAACGCCGCATTAATGCGCGCACTCTCGATTAAGACCGAAGGCCTGCCGAAGACGGACTCGATTGAGGGAGCCACCAAGGATAAATTGCCGGCACGGTCAGCCCGCGTGACGTATTTGCGCGTGGGATCTGTTCGATTCGCGCAACCCCCACTCGTAGTCGCCGACCTGTTGGTGTTCGAAAGACGTGGGCTGCGCGATACACCGGCGGTCGTGCTCGGTATCGACCTGCTTTCAAAATTCAACGTGATGAGCGTGGATTATTCCCGGTCCGAGCTCGGCATCCAGTTCTGAAACCGGGCTTGCTACGTCTTGCTGCTCGCTTTGTGAGTCAGCCAACGGGAGCGCGTACTCCTGGCAGGTGACCGGCGGGACTGCGGTGCTACGGTTGAGCAAGAGCCCACACATCGCGCCAGAGATTTGCGCGGGTTCAAGCGTGGAGCGGCGCGATGTGTGGGGCACCCACCGCTTCCTACCCACCTGTATGCCGCCGCACGCTCCTACTCAAGCCAAAACCGGGCTTGAATGGGCCACCAACCAAGCCAAAAGCCGAGAACCATAAGCCATGCGCCATGAGCCCTCCGCCCCTTTCTGATTTACACTCAATCACCAGATCACCAGATACCATGCGTCCCACCTGGGCTGAAATCTCGCGTTCCGCGCTGCAACATAATTTCCGCATCATCCAGCAGCACGTCGCGCCCGCCACCGTCTGCGCCATCGTTAAGGCCAACGCGTACGGTCACGGACTGGTCGCATGCGCCCGCACCTTTAAGGACGCGGGCGCCGAATGGTTCGGCGTCACCGGCACGGAAGAAGGCGTGCAGTTGCGCGAAGCCGGGATTCGCGGACGCATCCTGCTCATGACCTGCTTCTGGCGCGGCGAGCAGGACGATGTCATCGAACACCACCTCACTCCCGCTATCTGGGAATGGTGGCAGGTGGGCGCGCTGGAGAACGCGCTGGTGAAACGCAATGCGCCGCCAGCGTCGTTCCCCGTGCACATCAAGGTCGATACCGGCATGGCGCGCCTCGGCGTGCCCGATTATTACGTGGGCATCTTTCTCAAGCGGATGAAGGCCGCGGCACAATTGAAAATCGAGGGCATCTTCAGCCATCTTGCCTCGGCCGAGGTTTTGGACGACGCCGGCGCCGAGCGCCAGATCGCGAAATTCGAGGAATACGAATCGTTCGTGCGCGAGCAGGGATACCAGCCCGAATACACGCACCTCGCCAACAGCGCCGCCATCGCCGGACGTCCGCAAATCAAGCGCACCATGGTCCGGCCCGGTCTGCTGCTCTACGGATACGCGCTGCCCTTCGCCTGGCGCGGCACCGTCGGCGCGGAACCGGACCCGCTTCCCGTCCATCGGGCGCTGACCTGGAAGTCGCGCATCATCTCGACGAAAGATGTCGGGGAAGGGCAGGCGGTCGGCTACAAGTCAACGTGGACGACCACGCGCAAGGCCAAGCTGGCGCTGCTGCCAGTGGGGTACGCCGATGGGTTGGCCCGGCTGATCTCCGGACGCGGCGATGTGCTCATTCGCGGCCATCGCGCACGCATCGTCGGGGCGATCTCCATGGACATGACCATCGTGGATGTCACCGATATTCCCGGCGTCCAGCTTGGTGACGAGGTCACGCTCCTCGGCCGCGACGGCGAGCACGAAATCGACGCCCGCGAGCACGCCCGCCACACCGAGACCATCCCGTATGAAGTCCTCTGCCGCATCACCGGCCGCGTGCCCCGGCGAATGGTGGAATGATGGCCCCGGGGTCTAGACGCGGAGGACGCAGGGGACGCTGAGGATTTGAAATCTGACGATGTGTCCCGCGCCCGCCAGCCGCCCGGAACACGAAACACGGAACACGGAACACACAAAAGAAAACGCAGAGCCCACAGATAAAAAACCCCCTGCGTCCCCTGCGCCCTCTGCGTCAAAGCCCCGGGTTTCTATACGCAAAAGAAAACGCAGAGTCCACAGATCCAAAATCCTCTGTGTCCCCTGCGTCCTTTGTGTCAAAGCCCCGGATTATTGCGGCACTGCGATCCGCGTCGCCACCATCTGGTAGCCGCTGTTATTGAACAACAGCCCGCGGACTACCACCTGCTGACCGTTGGCCAGTGCCGTGGTTCCCGAGAGCGTCGTTCCGCCCTGCTTGTACACCGTCACCGTAGTCGTCTTCGTCAGGATCGCGAACACCGAATCCGACTGCACGGTGAGGGTGAAGG